>JAJPHE010000024.1 GCA_021325435.1 Actinomycetota bacterium
CCTATGAGCCGGCTGCTACCTGCCCGCCGGGACCGATTCCCCCTCTGGCGTCGGGCCCTTTCGTGGGGCGGTCATCGCCGCGGACCCACATCTATGCCAGGAGAGCCTGAAATTCAGCGTCACCGTGGCACTGGCATTGACGGCCAAGAGGTGGAGCGGCTCGGCTCGAAGACCCGGTGACGACGCGTCCACGAGGAGCCACACGACATCGTCGTCGGGGGTGCGGGCGGATACATGGATCAGGTCGGTCAGACTCCAGCCCGTCACCCATGGGGCCCGCCCGTCGATCAGCCAACCGTCACCGTCCGGTCGGGCGAGGAGGAGCGGGTCCGGCAACAATCCGGCAAAGGCAACCGTCGATCGGCGCTCTCCTGTCGCGAGGGCCTCGACCCAAGGGCGCAGGTGCTCGGGACCGGACGAGCACGCCGGCGCCGTTCCGAGGTGCTGCATCCACACGAAGGTCGTGGTGAGGCAGCCCCCGGCGAACGCCTCTAGGACGCGCCAGCTGTCTTGTTGGGTCATTCCGGACCAGGGAGCTGACAGGCCGTACCACCCACGCTCGGCGAGCAGGTCGAGGCGATGGCGGGGAAGCACCGGGGCGGCGTCGATGGCGGCCGCCGTCGGGAGCAGGACATCTTCGGCCAAGGAGCGAGCGGCATCCACGTCGAGCTGGGGCCGGCTGGCCGTCATTCCCTACTTCCCTGCGACGTCTGCTGCCGACGTGACGTGGTCGGTCCCCATGGCTGAACGAGGATAACGGGGCGGTGAGCGGAGCGATGTGGGAGCCCTCTATCACCGGAGCGACTCAAAATCGGCGCAGCGGACGCCTGCGCCGGGCGACACTAGGCCCATGGCGAGGGATGAGGAAGAGGAGCCGCCGGCCGACCTACCCCCGCGGCGTTTCGGCTGGTCGAACATGTTCGTCGCCCCCGAGAAGGACCCACGCAGCCAGACCCCGTCGGTTGGTGAGCGGGCGGCCCTGGTCGACTTCCTGCGCGGCTACCGCCAGACCCTCGAGCTCAAATGCCAGGGCCTGACCGCCGACCAGCTGGCCCGGCACTCGGTGCCGCCCTCGAACCTGTCCCTTCTCGGGCTCATCCGGCACATGGCCGATGTCGAGCGGTACTGGTTCCGCCAGGTCCTCTCCGGCCTGGACGTCCCTCGCCGCTACCGCACCTCTGACGACTACGACGCCGACTTCAACGGTGCTCGGGCCGACCCCGACGTGGTGGAAGAGGCCTGGACGGCTTGGCGCGACGAGATCACCTACGCCGAGCGGTGCGCACAAGGCTTCGAGGACCTCGGGCTGACCGTCCCGACCCCGAGAGGGACAGAGGTGGCGGTGCGGGAAGTGCTGATCCACATGATCGAGGAGTACGCCCGTCACTGCGGGCATGCGGACCTGCTCCGCGAGCGAATCGACGGGCGGGTGGGGCAGTAGCGCAGCCTCGGTCCTCAAGAGCCAGGCCCGCCGACCCTCAGATGACCTTTGCCTCTGTCGCCCGGTCATCCGGCGACATTGGATCAGCTCAGAGGCTTTGCGCTTCCCCGCGGGAGAAGAACGGGATCGGGCCCGGAGGTGGACGATGCGGACAGGCAAGGTGGCAGCGGTTGTCTTTGGCGCCCTCGGACTGCTGGTCGGGGTGGGCGGAATGGCGGCGGGCGGCGTGGCCGTCTGGGCCCACTCCACCCAAAGGGACGCCAGCGGGTTCTACGTCTCTCCGATCCAGCGGTTGTCGACGTCGGGGTACGCCATCACCGCTGTCGTCGACTTCGGAGGCCAGCCCAACCGGCGGGACCAGGTGCTTGCTCGCTTCGTGGACACGGTTCGGGTCCAGGCCAGTTCGGTCAACGGTGCCCAGGTGTTCATCGGTATCGCCCCCACCGCCGAGGTCAACCTGTTTCTGGCCGGTGTCCCCTACGACCAGGTGAAGAGCATCGACCTCGGACCGCTGACGGCCCGGACCGAAGCGGTGCCCGGCATCCGTGCGGCCACCGTGCCGGCCACGTGGGAGCACTGGACGGCCTCCACGGGCGGCACCGGTGGTCAGAGCCTCACATGGGACACGCACTCGGGGAGCTGGTCGGTCGTCATCATGAATGCCGACGCCAGCCGAGGAGTGCTCGTGGACTCCACCATGGCGGCCAAGACCGGGCTGCTCCTGCCGGCCGGCGTGGGCTTGCTGGTGTTCGGGGTCCTGTCCTTGATCGGCGGGGGCCTCCTGATGGCCTTCGGCCTGCGCGGCGCGACGGCTGAGGCGGCGGCATCCACCGGAGCGTCGGAGTCCGCCGCGGCGGAGTCCCGGGATGACACCCCGGCTCCGTACCCGGTACGGCTGGACGGGCACTTGGACCCCGCCGTCAGCCGCTGGCAGTGGCTGTTCAAATGGATCCTCGTCATACCGCACGTGGTCGTTCTCTGCTTCCTGTGGATGGCGGTCACCGTTCTCACTGCCGTCGCCGGGGTCGCCATCCTCTTCACCGGTCGGTACCCGCGCCGCATCTTCGACTTCAACGTGGGTGTCATGCGCTGGTCCTGGCGGGTCACCTTCTACGCCATCGGCGCCTTTGGCACCGACCGCTATCCGCCCTTCAGCCTGAGCAGGGATCCGTCCTACCCGGCGGACTTCACCGTGGAGTACCCGGAGCGGCTCTCGCGGGGACTCGTCCTCGTCAAGTGGTGGCTCCTGGCTCTGCCCCACTATCTGATCGTGGCCGTCTTCGCCGGCGGCTGGGGCTACGGGTGGAGTGGGTGGCGCATCGCCGGCGGAGGTGGTCTCATCGCCCTTCTGGCCCTCATTTCCGCCGTCATCCTGGCCGTCAACGGCCGGTATCCGGAGTCACTGTTCGACTTCGTCATGGGCATGAACCGGTGGTGCTACCGGGTGCTCGCCTATGCCGCCCTGATGCGCGACGAGTACCCGCCCTTCCGGCTGGATCCTGGTGGCACCGACCCCGGAAGCTTCCCCGCCGTTCCTCTAGGCCCCACTCCCTTGCCGGAGGACGACGGGTCCGTGCTGGTGCGGTGAGCGTCAGCCGACGGTCGTGCCGAGCAACTGCCCGATGCCGTAGGTGATGGCCATGGCCAGAGCTCCGCCGGCCACCACCCGCAGGGTCCCCCGTCCGGCGCGGGCGCCGCCGAGGCCGGCGGCGAGCGCGCCGGCGACTACGGGCACCGCCGCGCCGAGCCCGAAGCTCACCGCCGACACGGTCGCCGCCTGGGTTGGGCGGGCCCGGCGGGCCGGGGTCTGGCCCAGCTCGTCGCGCAGGTGACTCCCTAACGGGTCCGCCCGGTGCAGGGCCTCGGCGACCTGGGCGGCCAGCTGCTCCGAGAGACCCCTCCCCACGTAGATCCGACGTAGCTCCTGCAGCTCGGCACCGGGGTTCTCCCGCAGCTCCCTGGCTTCTTTGGCCCGGTCGGCGGCCTCGGCGTCCGCTTGGGAGCTGACCGAGACGTACTCGCCGATGGCCATGGCGGCGGCCCCAGCTGTCAGGCCGGCGAGACCGGCGGTGAGCACCGCCGCCCGACCGGCTCCCGAGGCGGCCACCCCGATCATCAGGGAGGCGGTCGAGAGGATCCCGTCGTCGGCACCGAGCACCGCCGCCCGCAGCCACCCGGCCCGGTGGCCCCGGTGCCGCTTGAAGTGGAGGTGCAACCCGGTCAGACCGGGGTCGGACCGGTCACGTTCACGCAGCTCCGGCGAAGTGGCGACGGGCGAGCCTCCGGTGGAGGCGGTGAATGCCGCGCACCGGCTCGACGAACATCATCGGGCAGGCCCCGTCCACCAGCCGGACTCCAGCCTGAGCGCAAAGGGAGCGGACGTCGTCGGAGACGGCGATCTTGGCCGACGCCCGGTGGATCCAGACCCGCGGGATCCCCCGCTCGACGGCCTGGCAGACCACATCGGCCTCAGCGCTGGCGGGCACCATCACCACGACCCCGTCGACAGGGTCGGGCACGTCGGCCAGCTGACGATAGGACACGTCCCCTTCGAGATGGCCTCCGTCCGCCGATCCGTTGACTGGATAGAGGATCCGGCCACCGTCGCGCAGCTGGCGGTAGACGGCGTTGGCGAAGGCCTTCGGATCGCGCGAGACGGCGACGAAGGCGATATGGGTCTGGTCCAGGAAGTCATCAATGGTTGCTCGGGCGGGCATACGGTCTCCTCTCCGATTCGGACACCAGTCGACAAGGTGGCCGGTCCTCCCGGGCCGATCCGTCCCGTCTTGCTGCCATCTAGGCATGGGACCCGGCGACCGGGACAGGGCATGAGGTCACATCGCCGTGGGCCGTTTTCTGGGTTCGACCAACGGAGTGTGCGAATGTTGGCGGCGGATGGGCCGGTGCAGCCCGTCCGTAGAACAGCGGGCAGGGAAATGGTCAGGGTGCTGGTGGCTGACGACAACGCGGGCGTGCGCAAGCTCACGCGTCTCGCACTCTCGTTCACCGGCCGCTACGAGGTAGTGGGCGAGGCGGCCGACGGCGCCGAGGCCGTGGCCCTGGCCGAGACCCTGCAGCCAGATGTCGTGGTGCTGGACCTGTTGATGCCCGGCACCTCCGGCTGGGACGCGCTGCCGATGATCCGCGACCGGCTGCCCCGGACAAAAGTCGTCATATGGTCCGCCGGTGTCGTCCCCGCCGTCGACGAAGACCGACTCATCGGCCTCGGGGCGGCGGCCGTCGTCACCAAGGACCGACCCCCGCAGGCCCTCAGAGCCGCCATCGACTCGGTCCTCGACGAGGAATAGCGGCGAGCCGGGCTCAAGCCCGCACCGCTCCCCCTCGGCGGGCGGGAATGTAGCCGGGTCCGTCCGGGTTCCTTCTTATACCCCAGGGGGTATCGACCGGGGCAGCGAGAGGAGAATTTGCGTGGCCACCGTCACTCTTTCCAGCGGCAATTTTGAAGAGACCGTCAGCGCCAATGACATCGTCCTGGTCGACTTCTGGGCGTCCTGGTGCGGACCGTGCCGCATGTTCGCCCCGGTGTTCGAGGAGGCATCCACCACCCACCCCGGCATCGTGTTCGCCAAGGTCGACACCGAGGCCGAACCCGAGCTGGCCGGCGCCTTCGGCATCATGTCCATCCCCACGCTCATGGCCTTCCGCGACGGCGTCCTGCTCTACTCCCAGGCCGGCGCCCTGCCGGCCGCCGCCCTGGAGGACCTCATCCGCCAGGTCGAGGCTCTCGACATGGACGCCGTGAGGGCACAGATCAGCGCCCAGTCGGACCAGAAGGCGGGCTGACAACCGTGTCGCCCACCAAGCCTGCGGGGATCGACCTGCCCGAGGAGGTGGTGGAGGACTTGCGGCGCCGGCTGCGTCGGGTCGGCGGCCAGATCGCCGGCATCGAACGCATGCTCGAAGAGGGTCGCCAGTGCCGCGACGTCCTGACCCAGATCTCCGCCGCCAACCGGGCCTTGGAGCAGACCGGCTTCAAGCTGATCTCTGCCGGGCTCACCTACTGCCTGTCGAACCCTGAGGACGCCGAGGCGGCCGGGTACCCGCTGCAGGAAGTCGAGCGCCTGTTCCTCAAGCTCGCTTGAACCATCCGACCAGGAGGCCCACATGGCATACAGCAAGTCGGTCGAGATCGCCCTCCCGTACGAACGGGCCGTCCAGGCGGTCAAGGACGCTTTCAAAGACCAAGGCTTTGGCACCCTCACTGAAATTGACGTCCGCCAGACCCTCCAGGACAAGCTGGGCGTCGAAAGCGAACCATGCCTCATCATCGGGGCCTGCAACCCGCAACTGGCCCACCGGGCCCTGTCGATCGAACCGAGCGTGGCGGTCCTGCTTCCCTGCAACGTGGTGGTGCGATCACGGGACCGGCACTCCCAGGTCGAAGCGATGGATCCGGCGGTCATGTCTTCGGTCACCGGTAACCCGGCCATGCGGGAGGTGGCCGCCGAGGCCGAGCGGCGCGTCGAGCAGGCGTTGGACGCACTGGCCGCGGCCCACCCCGCCTGAGGATCGCCGGACACGGCGGGGCGGGGCCAACGCCCCAGCCAACCGGTGACGTCCGGCCCTACCAGCTAGAGCCGGCCCATCGACATGCTGGTCAGGTGGTCAAGCGCATCGTGGTCCTGGGAGGAGGCGCAGGGGGCACCCTGTCCGCCAACCGCCTCCACCGGCAGCTGGGCGCCGAGGCCGACATCGTCGTCGTCGACGCCGACGACCGTCACGTGTACCAACCGGGTCTGCTCTTCGTGCCGTTCGGCATGGCGCGGCCCGCCGACCTCGTGCGCTCGCGCTCAGCCCAGCTGCGGCCAGGCGTCGGGTTTCGCCAGGCGGTGGTCCAACAGGTCGACCTGGAAGCCAACGAGGTGGGCCTGGCCGACGGGACGAGCCTCGCCTACGACGTCCTGGTTGTGGCCAGCGGAGCCGTGCTGCTCCCCGAGGAGACCGAGGGGCTGACCGGACCGGGCTGGGGCGACACGGTCCACACCTTCTACAGCCTCGAGGGCGCCGCCCTGCTGTCCTCCGCCCTGGCCCGGTTCGAAGGCGGCCGGGTGGTGGTGGCCATGATCGACATGCCGATCAAGTGCCCAGTGGCTCCGCTGGAGTTCGCCTTGCTGGCTGACTCGTACTTCAGCCGACGCCACATCCGCGACAAGGTGAGCCTCACCTACGTCACGTCCCTCGACGGAGCGTTCACCAAGCCGGTGTGCAACCGTCAGCTGTCGGGCCTCCTCGCCGACAAGGGCATCGACGTGGTCACGGAGTTCAACACGGGGACGGTGGATGGTGAGGGGCGACGGCTCATCTCATACGACGATCGCGAGGTCCCGTTCGACCTGGCGGTGGTGGTCCCCCTCCACGGCGGCGCGGCCTACGTAGGTCGTTCTCCGGGGCTGGGCGACGAGCTCGGCTTCATCCCTGCCGACGAGGCCACCCTGCAGGCGAAGGCGGCGCCGAACGTCTTCGTCATCGGGGACGCAGCCGGTATTGCGGCCACCAAGGCGGGCTCGGTGGCCCACTTCGAGGGCGAGACCCTGGTGGCGAATGTCGGCCACTACCTGCGCGGTGAGCCGCTGGCAGCGCGCTTCGACGGCCACACCAACTGCTTCATCGAATCGGGCCACCGTCGCGCCCTGCTGATCGACTACAACAACGAGACCGAGCCGCTGCCGGGCCACTTCCCGGGCCCGATCGGCCTTCCCCTGCTCAAGGAATCGCGACTCAACCATCTCGGCAAGCTCGCCTTCGAGCACCTGTACTGGCGGGTGCTGCTACCTGGTCGTGACGTGCCGGGCGTCGGCGCGGCCATGCCCCGGGCCGGCAAGCGCCCGGAAGCGGCCATCACTACGTGAGAGGAGTGATCGCCCGTGCCAACCAGGACTTACGCCGACATCGAGGTTGAGGTCGACGCCGAGGGCTTCTTCACCGACCCGTCCACGTGGCAGGAGGGGATGGCCCCTGAGATCGCCCGCGAGGCGGGTGTCGGCGAGCTGACCGACCGCCACTGGCAGGTGATCAAGTTCATGCGCCACCAGTACGAGGAAAGCGGCTCGGGGCCTACGGTCCGGGTGCTGGGCAAGACGTCGGGGGTGGGGATCAAGGAGCTGTACCAGCTCTTCCCCAGGGGCCCGGCCAAGCTGGCCGCCCGCATCGCCGGCATTCCGAAGCCCCGTGGCTGCATCTGACCCCCGCACCACACAAAGGAGGCCCCATGCCGGACCAGATCGAAAAGGTATCGATCATCATCTCCAAGGGATCGCTCGACGAGGTCTACCCCGGCCTGATCATGGCGAACGGCGCTCGGGCCGAGGGCATCGAGGCCAATCTGTTCTTCACCTTCTTCGGCCTCGACGCCATCCACAAGGCCCGTCACGAGCACATCAAGCTGGCCACCGTCGGCAATCCGGGCCTGCACTTCGCCACCCTGCTGGGGGGGCTGCCCGGCGTCTCGTCGGTGATGACCCACTACATCAACCAGAAGATGGCCCGGGTGGACATCCCCTCCATTCCGGAGCTCATCGAGATGATTGCCGACTCCGGAGCCGGCCTGTACGCCTGCAAGGCGTCGGTCGACCTGTTCGGCCTGGAGAAGAACGACTTCATCCCGCAGGTGTCCGACATCATCACCGTCGGCAAGTTCTACGAGCGGGCCGCCGGAGGCCAGATCATCTTCACCTGAGGGCAGGCCTGACCGCCTCCGGATAACCGCCGGTCAGCCCCGAAAATCACGGGCGCCGCCGGGCGCTCCGGTCTACGGTGCGGCAAATGCGCGGCGGTGGAATCTGGCGCGTTCGCCCGTACGTCCGGCCCTACCGAACGCAGATGCTGGTCATGCTGGCATCAGCGGCGGGGGCCCTGGTCGCGGTCAGCACCGTGCCGCTGGTGACCGAGGCGGTCATCAACGGGCCCATCGTCCACCACCGCGGGGGGCTGGTGCCCCTCGCCGCCCTCGCCCTGGCCCTCGGCGTGGGTGAGGGCATCCTCCTGTTCGTCCGCCGGTGGATTCTCGGGCGGGCGGCGACGGGGGTGGAGGCCGACATCCGCAACGACCTCTACGCCAAGCTGCAGACCCTGCCGGTCTCCTTCCACGAGAGGTGGCAGTCCGGGCAGCTGCTCTCGCGGGCGACCACCGATCTCACCCTCATCCGGATCTTCGTCGGCTACGGGCTCATCTACCTGGTCGTCAACACCATGACCTTCGTGTACGTCGTGGCCCTGCTCCTCCACCTCGACGTCCGCCTGGGGCTGGTGACGGTCGCCGCCGCTGTGCCGATCATGATCACCGGGGCCCGCTTCCGGCGCGACTACCACAGTGCCTCCCGCCGGGTGCAGGACCAGCAGGGCGACCTCACGACCATCATCGAGGAGGCTGCCCTCGGCATCCGGGTGATCAAGGCCTTCGGCCGACACGCCGTCGAGGGGGCGCGGTTCGCGTCGATGGCCCGCACGCTGCAGTCGAGCTCGATGGTCGCCGTCCGCCTGCGGGCCCGCTTCTTCGCCACCCTCGGGCTGGTTCCCAACCTGGCCCTGGCCGCCATCGTGCTCGGCGGGGGATGGGCCGTCAGCGACCATGTGATGACGCTGGGCGGCCTGGTGGCGTTCGTGACGCTGTTCCTGATGCTGGTGTGGCCGGTCGAGAGCCTGGGGGAAATCATGGCGATCGCCCAGGAGGCCTCAGCCGCCATCGAGCGGATCTGGGAGGTGTTCGACACTCCGCCCGACATCGCCGACCGCCCCGGCGCCGTCGACCTGGACCGATGCGAAGGAAGGCTCCGCTTCGAAAACGTCGGGTTCTCCTACTCGGAAGGGGGCCGCCGCGTGCTCGCCGGGGTCGACCTCGAAGTCGCTCCGGGCGAGACCGTGGCCATCGTGGGGGCCACCGCATCCGGCAAGACCACCCTGCTCTCGCTCGTCTCGCGCCTGGCCGACGTGACCGACGGCCGGATAGCGATCGACGGCCACGACATACGCGACATGACCCTCGCCTCCCTTCGTCGCCACGTCGCCGTGGCGTTCGAGGATCCGACCCTCTTCTCCGCCAGCGTGCGGGAGAACCTGACGTTCGGTGCCCCCGACGCCACCGACGCGGAGATCGATGCCGCCCTCGACGCCGCGCAGGCCCGATTCGCTCACCACCTGCCGTGGGGCCTCGACACCCGGGTGGGGGAGCAGGGCCTGTCCCTCTCCGGCGGCCAGCGCCAGCGCCTGGCGCTGGCCCGGGCCATCCTGGGCCGCCCTCGCATCCTCGTCCTCGACGACCCGCTGTCCGCCGTCGATGTCCACACCGAGGCCAAGGTGGAAGCGGCGCTGGCCCGGCTCCTGGAGCGGACAACCGCCCTGGTGGTCGCCCACCGTCCCTCGACGGTGGCCCTCGCCGATCGGGTCGCCTTCCTCGACGGGGGGCGCATCGTGGCCACCGGCAGCCACCACGAGCTGCTCTCCACCGTGCCGGGCTACCGGGCGGTCCTGGCCCAGGACGTCGAAGCGCCGGCGGGGCCCCCCGCATGGGAGGCGACCGCCGTATGAGCGTCGACCTGGCCACCCGGTGGCGGGGCGTGGCGGCCGAGGACGCCGAGGTCATCACCGCGCCCGTCAACGCCATGCTGCGGGGCCGTAGCCGGCGGTTGCTGTCCTCCCTCATGCGCCCGCACGTGAGGGCGCTGCTGGGGGCGACGGCCCTGATCGTCGGCTTCGACATCGCCAGCATGGCCGGTCCGCTCATGGTGCAGCAGGCCATCGACCGGGGCATCCCGGCGCTGACCCGCCACCACGACTACTGGCCGCTGGGTCTGACGGTTCTCGGGCTGGTCCTGGCCGGCGCCGTCCAGGCCTCCACCGACTACGGCTTCACCTACGTGACCGGGCGGGTGGGCCAGGACGTGCTGCTCGATCTGCGTCAGCGGGTCTTCGACCACTTCCAGTACCTCAGCATCGCCTTTCACGAGCGCTACACGTCGGGCCGGGTGACTTCTCGGCTCACCTCCGATGTGGAAGCGATCTCCGATCTGCTGATGGACGGTCTGCAGGTGCTGGCCTGGGCCGCCCTCACGATCCTCACCGTGGCCGGCATCCTCGTGTGGTCGGACCCGGTCCTCGCCGGGGTGGTGTTCGTCGCCGCTCCGTTCGTGGCCGTTCTCGCCCGCTGGTTCCGTCGCGAGTCGGTGAAGGCCTACCGGGCGACCCGCGAGACCATCGCCCTCGTCATCGTCCACTTCGTGGAGTCGCTCGGCGGCATCCGGGCGGTGCAGGCCTTCCGACGCGAGCCGCGCAACCAGGAGATCTTCGCAGCGCTAAACGACGCCTACCGGGGCGCCACCCAACGCTCCATCCGCCTGGTGGCGGTGTTCGGCCCCGGGGTCAAGGCCATGGGCAACGCCACCCTGGCCGGCGTCCTGCTGGTCGGCGCCATCCGGGTCGAGCACGGTCGCATCACCGTCGGAGTCCTCGCCGCCTTCATCCTCTACCTGCGCCGCTTCCTCGACCCCATCCTCGACCTGTCGCAGTTCTACACACTGTTCCAGGCGGCCGCCGCCGCCCTCGAGAAGCTCTCCGGCGTGCTCGAGGAGGAGCCGACCGTCCCGGAGCCGACACCCGGCTCAGCGACGCTGCTCACCAGCGCCCAGGGAAGGCTCGACTTCGACGACGTCACCTTCGGATACCGCGACCACCCCGTCCTGCACCACATCGACCTGCACATCCCGGCCGGGCAGACCGTCGCCCTGGTCGGCGAGACCGGGGCGGGCAAGACGACGCTCGCCCGGCTGATGAGCCGCTTCTACGACCCCACCTCCGGTTCGGTGCGTCTCGACGGCACCGACCTGCGTTCCATCCCCCGCGACGTGCTGCGGCGCCACGTGGTCATGGTGACCCAGGAGAGCTTCCTCTTCTCGCGGTCGGTCGCCGACAACATCCGGTTCGGCCGTCCGGGCGCAACCGACGAAGAGGTCCGCCGGGCGGCCACCGCCGTAGGCGCCCACCAGTTCATCCTGTCCATGCCGGGTGGCTACGCCGCGTCGGTCGGCAAGCGGGGGTCGCGCCTGTCCGCCGGGCAACGCCAGCTCATCTCGTTCGCCCGGGCGTTTCTCGCCGACCCCGAGGTCCTCATCCTCGACGAGGCCACCGCCTCCCTCGACATACCGAGCGAGCGCCTCGTCCAACGCGCCCTTCTCACCCTTCTGCGTGACCGGACGGCGGTGATCATCGCCCACCGCCTCACCACCGTCGAGATCGCCGACCGGGTGATCGTCGTCAGCGACGGGCGGGTGGTCGAGGACGGCCCACCCCCCGAACTGCTGAGCCGCCCGAGCCGCTACCGGCAGCTGCACCAGGCCTGGGCGGACAGCCTGGTCTAACGGCGTCCCCGCCACGGGGGTCCCGGCGGCGCCAGCAGGCGGGCGAGAAACTCCCGGAGGGTCCGGCTCACCGGTTCCGGCACCCCACGGCCGGGCGTGCTGGCGGCCAGCAACGCCGCCTCGTTGAGCGTTCCGAGCAGCAGCTGGGCCGCCACCGCAGGATCGCCGGGCACCGCCGCCCCCTCGCCGGCCGCCCTGGTCAGGGCGGCGGTCAGCAACGACAGGCAGGACTCAGAGCTCAGCTGGCGCAGCTGGGTCGGGCCGAGCACGGACTGGGCGTCGGTCATGATCCGCGCCACCTGGGCCGACGAGCAGACGTCGAGGTAGGCGGCGGCGGCCCGGTCGATCGTCTCCGCCACCGAGCCGGCCCCGGCGCTGGCCGAGACGACCCGAGCGGCGATCTCGTCGTCGAGGGCCCGCACCACCGCGGCGAACAGGTCCGCCTTGGAGTCGAAGTGATGGTAGAGGGCCCCCCTGGTCACCCCGGCCCGCTCCGCCACCTCCTCGCGGTTGGTGTGGGCGTAACCCTGGTCGGCGAAGAGCTGGCGCGCCGCCGCCAACAGCCTCCCCCGGGTCGCCGCCCTTCTCTCTGCCTGAGTTCGCCCCATAGACATGCGTGCGGCACGCATGTTAGCTTCGGCCCGGTCAGGAGGGGGACATGACGGAACTGCAAGCTGACGTCTGCGTGGTCGGGGCGGGCTACGCCGGGCTGGCCGCGGCCCGGCGGCTGCGGGCCGGGGGCCGCTCGGTCGTGGTTCTAGAGGCGCGGGACCGGGTGGGCGGTCGGATCTGGACCGAGCGACTCCCCGATGGGACGGCCCTCGACCGGGGGGGCGCCTGGCTGGCCCCGGGCCACAGCGCCATGCTCGGGCTGGCCGCCGACTACGGCGTCGGGACGTACAAGACCTGGGTGGCCGGCGCCCATCTGCTGGTGGAAGCCGATCGCATCCGCCAGTACAAGGGTCTGATCCCGAAGATCAGCCCGGGGGCGGTGGTGACCATCGCCCTGGCCCAGGCCCGCATCGACCGCCTCGCCCGCAAGGTTCCCGTCGATGAGCCCTGGACGGCCCGGAGGGCAGCCGAGTGGGACGGCAAGAGCGTCGGTGAGTGGGTCGCCCGCGCCGGCGTGCGCACCGCCATCGGCCACGACCTGTTCGAGATGGCGGTACGGGGCCTGTTCGGCAGCGATCTCGACCGGGTCGCCCTCCTCCATCTGCTCCAGTTGGTGCACGGGCATCGCAGCATCAACGTCCTGTTCTCGATCGAGGGCGGCAGCCAGGAGAACCTCATCGAAGGAGGCGCGGCCGCCATCGCCGAGCACATCGCCGCCGAGCTCGGCGACGCTGTGCGGCTCAACGCGCCGGTGAGGGCGGTGAACCAGACAGGGGCCTCGGTCATGGTCGAGGCCGACGGCGTGTCCGTCTCCTGTCGCCACGTGGTGATTGCCGCCCCGCCGGCCCTGTCCCTCGACGTGGCCTTCGATCCCCCGCTGGAGCGCGACCGAGTCTCCCTCTACCGCGCCTATGTCGGCGGGCGGGAGACGAAGACGCTCGTGGTCTACGACACCGCCTTCTGGCGGGCCGCCGGATACAGCGGCCAGAGCGCCGAGCCCCGGTCGCCCGCCGAGGTGACCATCGACGCTTCGCCGGCGTCGGGGACGCCGGGGATCCTCGCCTGCTTCACCTTCGGACCGGTGGCGGAGCGCTGGGACGCCATGGCCCAACAGGACCGCCGCCCCGCTCTCCTGGAGGCGCTCTCGCGCCGCTTCGGCCCCCATGCCATGAAACCCGACGCGGTGATCGAGACACCATGGTGGTCCGAGCCGTGGTCGCGCGGATGTTCGTTCGCCCACCTACCGCCGGGCGTGCTCAGCCGGTACGGGCCGGTGATCCGCCAGCCCTTCGGCCGGGTGCACTGGGCGGGGACCGAGACGGCGGGGACCAGCCACGGGGCCATGGACGGAGCGGTCCGCTCCGGCGAGCGGGCCGCCGACGAGATCCTCCAAGGCGTCCCCAGCACCGCCGCCGCCCCGGCGTCGTGAGAACCGGGCCGTGGGACGACGCCATCTGTTAATCGCCGGTCTGCTCGCCGTCCAGGCGGCCACCCTCGCACTGGTACCGAGAGGTCCGACCAGTATCGGCTCCACCACCCCCGGCGGCGCTCAGCAGGAGCCCGGCGCGGCGACGGCGCTGAACGGCGCGGGCGGCGGCTCCGCTTCGGGTGCGGCGCTGGGCCCGGGGGCCGCCCTCGGGTCGGCATCCAACCCCTCCGGCGCCGGCCCGAGCACCGGCCCGTCGTCGGCGGCGGGGGGATCGGTGACCGGAGGCGCCACCGATGTCTCGCACTGCATCGGCGGGCGCGAGTTCAACCCGGCTATCGACTACTTCGCCCCGCCGTGCACCCCGGGGCTGGTCGGCGGCTCCTACCCCAACGGAGGCGGTACCTACGCAGGTGTCACGGCCTCGACGGTGACGATCGTCGATTACATCACCAACTACGGCGCCGAGGTGAACGCCATCGACCAGGCCCAGGGGACCTTGGAGACCTACCCAGAGGCCGAGCAGCTCGACGGCGCCTGGGAGAACTTCATCAACAGCCACTACGTGCTGTGGGGGCGCAAGGTCCACATCGTGGCGTACCAAGGCCAGTGCCAGAGCGTCCCCCCGGACCTCCAGTGCCTGCTGCCGGAGATGGACTCGATCGTCAGCCGCTACCACCCGTACATGCTGTTCTGGAACACCGATCTCTGCTCGGCCTGCTACGAGGAGATCGCCCGCAACCGGGTGGTGGCAGTCGGCGGTGACGGTTTCAGCGACGCCCTCGCCAACGCCCTGGCGCCCTACTACTACTCGGCGGGTGAGAGCGCCACGCGGGTGGAGACGGCCTTCGCCCAGCTCTGGTGCAACCAGCTGTCCTCGGTGAACGTGCCCTCGCGCCGGGTCGCCTTCGCCGGCCACGAGAACCCGGCCCAGGACTTCAACGGTCAGCCGCGAGTGCTCGGGGTCATCAGCACCAACGATCCCGACAACGAGAACACCGTCACTCAGGTGCTCCAGCCCGAGCTGGCCCGTCTCTGCGGGGACGGCCAGTCCATCAACGCCCACCACTACTTCTACGCCCAGGACATCAACACCGCCGCCCAACAGACCAAGGCAGGCATCGACGCCATGGACACCAGTCACAACCCGGCCACCGGCGTGCTGTGCCTGTGCGACTCGGTCGCCCCCGCCTTCCTGTACGAGGGCGAGAGCCAGAACAACTACTGGCCGGAGAACTACGTGGCGACCGACCAGGGCATGGACCTCGACACCTCGGGTCAGTCCTATGAGGCCCAGGGCGGTCAACCAGCCCTCGGGTGCCCCGAACCCCAGCTCGGGTGTGAGTACAGCAACGCCTTCGGCCTGGCCACCCTCGACCCTGCTGAGCCACAGGCCAACACTGTGGGTCTACGTGTCTACCGGGCGGGCTCGGGGTCAGCGACGCTGCCCTGCGACAGCGGCAACTGCATAACCCCGGTGTTCGCCAGCTACATCTGGCCCTACTGGAACATGATGGCCAGCCTCATCGAGAACGCCGGGCCGGACCTGACGCCAGCCCGCATGCAGGCGGCGGCGCCGGCGCTGGGCCAACGCGGCGGAGGTAGCACGGGGCACATGGCCAAAGGCTTCGCCTCCGGCGACTGGTACTGGACCCAGGACGCCCGGCTGGTCTACTGGGACAACAATCGGCCGTCGCCCTACAACGGAGTCGACGGCACCTACGTCCAGATCGAAGGCGGGAACCTCAACCTGGGCCAGTACCCCTTCCTCGCCGGGGGGCCGCCGATCCCCAGCCGGCGAAACTGAGACGCCGAGGCGGGGGCCGTGTGACAGCCTGGCCCGATGGACCGCACGGCGGCCCGACAGGCCGCCATCGACGACTTCCTGGCCGTCCTCTCCCAACCGCGGCGGGGTGACGGCTGGGTGGCCCGGACGCCGGACTGGTTCGGGCCGGTCGTGTTCGGCGGTGTCGGCTTGGCCATGACCATCCGGGCCGCCTGCCGCAGCGCTCCGGAGGGCAGTCGCCTCCACTCGATCCATGCCCACTTCCTGCGCCCGGTGCGCGGCGCAGCCGAGATCGCCTTTCAGACTGAGACCGTCAAAGCCGGCCGCACCTTCGCCTTGCACCGGGTGACGGCGGCGCAGGACGACAAGCCTTCCATCGTCATGACGTGTTCGTTCACCTCCGACACCGACGGCTACGTGTACGACGTGTCCGGCATCCCTGAGGGCGTGCCCCCGCCCGCCGACCTGCCCGAGCCCGACGAGGTCGGCGAGCCCGTCGGGGCGTGGGACGTCCGCTGGCTGGGTCCGAGCCCCCTCCGCCCGGACGGCACCCGTGAGGCCACCCACCGCCACTGGTTCCGCATCCCCCGCCGCCTCGAGGACGACCCGCACCTGCACACGGCTCTGCTCGGTTACGCCACCGACTGGACCGGCATCGGCGGGCGCCCGTTGCATCTCGAAGGGGACACCACCGGCATGATCAGCCTCGACCACGCCGCCTGGCTCCACCGGCCGGCCCGGGCCGACGACTGGCTGCTCCAGGACGTGCAGTGCCTCGTCAACGCCGGCGGGCGGGGCACGCTTCGCGGCGTCATCCGCGACCGACACGGCCGGATCGTGGCCTCGATGGCCCAGGAGATGCTGCTGCAACCGGCCGCCGGGTGAGGCGCTGGCCCTCGAGCAGGCAGGGTCGGCGCAGCTGCCCGCCGGCCTCTACTGTGAGCGACTGCACCCGATGGGATGGGCTGGACGTGGAGGGGACTCATGGAGGGTGACTCGGTGACCGTGGAGCGGGTGATCCCTGCGCCACCGGAAGCCATATTCCGGCTGCTGGCCGACGCCAGCCAGCATCCGCGCATCGACGGTTCGGGCACCGTCAAGGAGGCCAAGCAACCCCCGCAGGCCCTCACCTTGGGATCGACGTTCGGGATGTCGATGCGTCAGGGAGTGCCGTACTCGGTCCTGAACGAGGTGGTCGAGTACGAGGAGAACCGCCGCATCGCCTGGCGGCCGAAGGCGGCCATGGGCTTCCTCTCGCGGATCGGTCCCGAGGGCCGGGTCTGGCGCTACGAGCTCGAGCCGGTCGGTGAGGGCACCAGGGTGCGGGAGACCTGGGACATCTCCAAGGACCGGGCCAAGGGACTTCTGCGCCGGGGGCGCCTGCCCGAGCGGACGCGGGCCAGCATGGAAAAGACGCTGGAGCGCATCGAGCAGCTGGTTACCTGAGGAGGCGCCGGGCCCGGCTCAGCCGGCGCCGGCGCCGTAGCGAAGGCCGTCCATCAACAGGCCCGAGATGCGCCGGGCCTGGTCCTGCCATCCCGGCAGGTCGCTGATCAGACACACCCCCGACAGAGCGCGCAGCACGTCACCGGGGTCGACGTCGGCGCGGATCTCGCCGGACTCGACGGCGGCGGCGACGAGGCGCCGGACGGTGCCGTTGAGCCGCTCCTGGCTGTAGGTGAACAGCTCGGAGTCGGCGGCCATCACGGTCTTCAGGTGCACCGCCAGCCCGCGCTTGGTGGCCACGTAGGCGACGAACCGCTGCATCCATTCGGCCAGCGCCTCCGCCGGCGGCTTGTTGGCCAGCAGGTCGTCGGCCTCGCCGACGAGTACGTCGACGTTGCGCCGGTACACCGCCTCCATCAGGGCGTCGCGGTTCGGGAAATGGCGGTACAGCGTGCCGACACCCACACCGGCGGCCTTGGCGATCCCCTCGAGGGAAGCGTCGACCCCGTCGCGGGCGAACGCCTCGGAGGCGACCTCGAGAAGACGGTCGCGGTTGCGGGCCGCGTCCGCTCGCTGCGCTCGGGTCAACTGCTCCTCCGGTGGTCCATGGGGAACCTGCGACTAATCCCTTGACAAAGCGGAGGCACCCTCCGTTATAGTACCGGAGGCTGCTTCCGCTTATGGGCCCAGCGTAAAGCAACCCCCCACCTCCCGCAAGGGGGTGTGTTCCCAAGGTCTGCCAACACCCAGGAGTCCCCGTGTCCGTCACCATCTCCACCCTCCCCCCGGCGACGTCCCCGCCGGCCGGGCGTGACCGCCGCTGGCTGGCCCTCGCCGTGATCGGCGTCGCCCAGCTGATGATCATCCTCGACGCCTCGGTCGTGAACATCGCCCTGCCCCACGCCCAGCAGGCGCTGCACATCTCGGATGCGTCGCGCCAGTGGGCGCTGACCGCCTACACCCTCACCTTCGGTGGCTTGCTGCTGCTGGGGGGCCGGGTCGCCGACTACCTCGGTCGCAAGCGGACGTTCCTGGTCGGCCTGCTCGGATTCGCCGCCGCCTCCGCCCTCGGCGGCATGGCCCAGTCCGCCGCCTGGCTGTTCGGAGCCCGGGCCATCCAGGGGGTGTTCGCCGCCCTCCTCGCCCCCGCCGTCCTCTCCCTGATCACGACCACGTTCACCGAGCCGACCGAACGGGCCAAGGCCTTCGCCGTCTACGGAGCGATCTCCGGCACCGGCGGCGCCCTCGGGCTCCTGGCCGGCGGCGCCCTGACCGAGCTGATCTCGTGGCGCTGGACACTGCTGATCAACACACCGATCGCCCTGGCCGTGGCGGTGGCGTCCCTGCCCCTGATCAAGGAGAGCCGGGTGGAGGGCGACCGTCACTTCGACGTGCCCGCCGCGGTGGTTGCCACGTCAGGGCTGGCCCTGCTCGTCTACGGCTTCACCGAGGCGTCGCTGCGGGGCTGGTCGTCGCCCCGCACGCTCGGCCTCATCGGCACCGCCGTCGTCCTGCTGGCCGCCTTCGTCGCCTGGGAGCGTCGGGCTCGGAACCCGATGCTCCCGCTGCGCATCGTCGCCGACCGCAACCGGGGCGGGTCGTATCTGTCGTTCCTGCTGTCGACGCTCGCCCTCATGGGCACGTTCCTCTTCCTCACCTACTACTTCCAGGACGTGCTCCACTACTCGGCCCTCAAAGCCGGGCTGGCCTTCCTGCCCTTCCCCATCGGCATCATCACGTCATCCACCGTGGCGTCACGCACGCTGCCCCGCTTCGGGCCCCGTCGGCTGGCCGCCACCGGCTTCGCTCTGGCCGTCATGGGCATGCTGTGGCTGACCCACCTGTCGACCACCTCGTCCTACGCCCTGCACGTGGTGCCGGCCGAGCTGCTGATCAGCCTCGGGATGGGTCAGGTGTTCGTGCCGCTGGCGTCCACCGCCCTGCTCGGGGTGCCCAACCACGACGCCGGGGCGGCGTCGGCGCTGGTGAACACCATGCAGCAGATCGGCGGCTCCCTGGGCATCGCCTTCCTCAACACCATCGCCACCAGCGCCACCCGCGCCTACGCCGTCGCCCACGGCGGGCTCTCACCCGCCGCCGTGGTCCACGGCTTCACCAGGGCCTTCGGCGTGAACGTCGCCACCCTGACCGTCGCCTTCGTCGTGGTCGTGGCCCTGGTGCGGTGGCGGCCAGCCCGGGCGGAGCGCCACGATCAGGACCTCGGCCAGCCCGTCGGCGCTCCCGAACCGGAGCTGGCCATCGCCTGACCGCCTCTCGTCAGCCCGCCGCCTACCGGGTGACGAAGAGCCCAATGGCCACGCCGACGCCGAGGACGATCACACCCGTCCGCAGGGCGGCGGCGGAGAGCCGGCGGGCCACTCGGACCCCGGCGGTGCCGCCGGCGAAGGCGGTGACGGCGAGGATGCCGGCGTACTGCCACGCCACCCGGCCGGCGATCAGGAAGACCAGAACCCCGGAGACGTTGATGATCAGCGACAGCAGGCCCTTCAGGGCGTTGAGCCGCTGCAGATCGTCGTCGAGCACCACCCCGAGAACGGCCAGCAGCAGCACGCCGAGGCCGGCGCCGAAGTAGGAGCCGTAGACAGCGCTGACACCGGCTCCCAGTCGACCGCCCCAGCCCATCTCCTTGGCATCCCGCCCGTCGGGCGACGGGCGCCGGGCGTGGCGCTCCGCCAGCCGGCGGGCCAGCCCGGGCTGCGCGGCGAGGAGGACGCAGGAGGCGAGGATGAGGAAGGGGACCACCGCCCGAAACGAGCCGCCCGGGGTGGCGAGGAGCAGGACCGCCCCTCCGACCCCGCCCACGACGCTCACCCCGGCCAGTAGGTAGAACCGGCGCCCCTGGCCGGCGAGCTCGGCCCGGTAGGCGACTGAACCGCCGGCGTAGCCGGAGATGAGTCCGACCGAGGAGGTGATGTTGGCCAGCTTCGCCCCGGTGCCCGCGGCCAGCAGGGCCGGGAACGAGATGAGGGTCCCCCCGCCGGCGATGGCGTTCACGCCTCCGGCAAGAAAGCCGGCGGCCGCCACCACCAGGGCATGACCCGGAGTCACCGGGTGCCGCCGGGTCGTCTCATGTCCATCTTCTACACCCCGGCTTCGCCGATGCCCGCCAGCCGGTACAGCACGGCGAGGTCCTGGGGCGGTCCGGTCCAGTGGGCCCGGACCAGATCGGTGCCGGCCATGCGAACCACGCTGCGCAAGGCCCAGACGGTGACCACCGCGTTGTCCACCAGCCCGACCACCGGTATGAAGTCCGGTATCAGGTTGAAGGGTTGGATGTTGTAGACGAGGGCCAGGCGCACCCGCCACCGGGCCGACCGCGGCAGGCCCGGGTCGCGATACAGCGAGGCGAGCAGCCGGATGACTTGGGGGATGAACCGGCGCAGCCGGACCGACTCCTCACCCCGCGGCCTGACGACGTAGACCAACACAGCCAGGGCCAACCAGGCGGCGACGAGGGCGGAACCGACGCCTATGAGGATCCGGACCAGCATGAGCCGTCCGGAGCGATGCTAGCGGTGCGGTCAGGCCTCGACCCGGTGGGAAACGACCGCCTGGGCGCCCCCGAGTCGCTTGGACTCGTACATGGCGGCGTCGGCCTCTTCAACCAGGCGGGAGGCGACGGCGCCGTGGGCGTCGGTCCAGGCCACCCCGCAGCTGGCTCCCATCGGCACCGGCTCGCCGTCGAGCTCCACGGGCTGGCTGAACGCCCGGCCGGCGATGGCCCGCGCCACCTTGAGGGCGTCGGCCGGGGTGGGAACCCCCGGGCACACCACCACGAACTCGTCGCCGCCGAACCGTCCCACCACGTCGCCGACGCGCACCGATGCGCTGAGGCGCTCGGCGACCCGGGCCAGCAGCTCGTCGCCGGCAGCATGACCGAGGCGGTCGTTGACCGGCTTGAAGCGGTCGAGGTCCATGAAGATGACGGCGGTGCCGCTCCCCCGTCCGGCTGCCGAAGGCATCCGATCGAGCAGCTCCTGGAGCAGGGCGAGCGTCGCCGCCCGGTTGAGGCAGCCGGTGAGCGGGTCGGTGGCGGCCCTGGCCTCCAACTCGCGCCGGATGAGGACGGTGTCGGTCACGTCCTCCACGCAGCCGGTGAGCCCGGCGACCACCCCCGACTCGTTGAGCAAGGGGCGCACGCTGATGAGGCAGTGGCGCACGGTGTCCCCGTCGGCGGTGATTCCGATCTCGACCTCGGCGTCGGTGCCGTTGGTGGCCAGCTCCACCGCCTCGTCCAGCTTGGGCCGATCCTCCTCCACCACCTTCTGCAGCTGGTCAGCGAGGCTCGAGCCGAAGGGGGTCCCGATGATCTCGTGGAAGCGCCGGTTGGAGAAGAGGAGATTCCCGCGCAGGTCGGTGTGGAAAAGGCCTACCGGCACCGTCTCGGTCAGCTGGGCCAGCAGCTGCTCGCGGACGCGGAGTGCCTCGTGGGCCGACATCTCCTCGGAGATGTCGATCATCTCGGCCAGCACGTCGCCGTGCTCCGGATCGGACAGCCGGTTGTCGTTGATGACCTCCAGCCATACCCAGGAGCCGTCGCGGTGGCGGTGGCGCAGGCGGACCCGACGACCGGGACCGGGTGAGTCGAGCATCTCCATCCAGTTGGCAATGGCCAGCTCGTGGTCGTCGCGGTGGATGAAGTCGAGGGTCTTGTGCCCGAGCATCTCCTCCTCCGACCACCCGAGGATCTGGGTCAGGGCGGGATCCACCCACTGCAGCACGGCGCCGGCGTCCTTGTGGGCGCGGGCGAAGCGCGGGGGCAGGGCGGGGATGCGGGCCGCCTCCACCATGCCGTCGATGACGGCGGACTCCTCCTCGGCGAACACCACGACCATGACGCCGTGCCGGTAGCGCAGGTCGAGGAAGTACAGGTTCACCTGACGGTCGGGATCCTCGGCGAGGCGGAGAGGAGCCGACGCCGCCCCCTGGGCGCGGGCCTGGCCCCAGAGCTTGGCCACCACCACGCGGTCGGCCGGGGTGACCACGTCGAGGAGGGTGGCGGCGTCCACCCGCCGGTGTCCGTCGACGGGAACGGATTCGGGGATCGGTACCACCCACGGCGACACGTCGCCGCCGACGGCCCCCACCAGGGCGTCGGGATGCCTTTCGAGCAGGGTCAGCAGCGCCACCTCGAGCGGATCGGTCGAGGGGTCATCCTCCCCAGCGCGCACCCCGTCGTGGCGGGGGCGTCCGGCAGCCATGGACTCAGTTTCGGCCCGCCCCGGCGTGCAAGTGAAGCCGCTTTGCGCCCGAGCCCCCAAAATTGCCCATCGGGGGCATGCACACACCACCCGGACGGGCCAGCCACCGGCGGGTGACGGGCCCTGCAGGCTGCCGGCCTCGCGCCGCCGTCAGGCGGAGTGGGCGGCCAGACCCCGGCCCCGCTGACCCGAGGCCAGCAGCCGGGCGATCTCGTCGACCTCGCGCCGCACGGACTCGGCGAACCAGCGGCCGGCCACCCGGTCCCACACCGCCCCGAACGGGCGGGGCATGGCCATGGTCTCCACGTGGTGGACCCAGGCGCCGCCCTCGCGGTCTTCGATCTCGAACCAGGCGTGCAGCTCGGACGGGATGCCGTGCTCGAGGGTCACGTCGATCCGGTGGGGGGCCTCCCAGCGGTAGCGGGTGATCACCGACCCCGGGAAGCGGCCGAGGAACTTGCCGTCCTCGCGGGCGATCATCCCGTCGTCCGTGTCGGCCAGGCGGGTCACCCACACCATCTTGGTGTCGGCCTTGGTGTACTGGGCCGGGTCCAGCACGAAGTCGAAGATGTCCTGGGCGGTGACGCCCGGCACGAAGGCGCTTCCCTCTCCTCGGATCATGCGGACATTCTGGGCGCGCCGCCGTCCTCGCTGCCAGACCGCCCCTTCCGTCAGGCCCGGCGCCTACCTTGACCGGGTGGACCCCCGCACTCCGGTCGTGGTGGGAGTGGGAACCATCACCCAGAGGCAGGACGACCCACTCCTGGCCCTCGACGTAGTGGACCTGATGGCGGCCGCCGCCCGGGCCGCCGCCGAAGACGCCGGCGCCCCCGATCTGGCGCGCCGCGCCGGCCTGATCCTCGTGCCCCGCGGCAGCTGGCCGGCGGTGGACGCCGGCCGGATCGTGGCCGAACGGCTCGGCAACACCGGGGCGAGGACCGTCCTGGCCGAGATCGGAGTGCTGCAGACGACCCTCATCGACCGGGCCGCCCGCGCCGTCGCCTCAGGCCAGGTCGACACCGCCCTGGTGGTCGGGGGAGAGGCCCGCTGGAGGCAGACTCGGGCCGCCGCCGCCGGAGTCTCGCTGCCGCCGGCGCCGGCGCATCCCTCTCCCCCGGACGAGACCCTGCGACCGGAGGTGAGCATCGTCGCCGGCGAGGAGGTGACGGCTGGGCTCACCAGCGCCCCCTCCCAGTACGCGCTGATCGAGAACGCCCGGCGGGCGGCCGACCATCAGCCCCTCGACGAGCACCGGCGGGCCGTGGCCCGGCTGTGGGCCGACATCGGCGCCGGCGTTCGCCACAACCCGGAGGCCTGGCACCGCCGGCCCCGGGCGGAGGAGGAGATCGCCGAGCCCGGCCCGGACAACCGCATGATCGCCTTCCCCTACAACAAGTGGCACTGCTCGCAGTGGAACGTCGACCAGGCCGGCTGCCTGCTCGTCTGCTCGGTCGAGGTGGCCCGGGCCCGCGGGGTGTCCCCGGACCGGTGGGTGTTCCTGCACTCGCTGGCCGAGTCGAACCATGTGCTGCCGGTGTCGTGCCGCACCGAGCTGCACCGCAGCCCCGGCTTCGAGCTCGCCGGGCGGGCCGCCCTCAATCTGGCCGGGGTGGGCATCGACGATGTCGCCCACCTCGATCTGTACAGCTGCTTCCCGATCGCGGTGCGCATCCAACTGTCGGAGCTGTCGGTGCGTCCGGGGCGCCCGCTGTCGGTCACCGGCGGCATGACCTTCGGCGGCGGCCCCCTCAACAACTACGTCATCCAGTCCACCGCGGCCATGGCCCGCACCCTGCGCCACCATCCGGGCGAGCGGGGCATGGTGACGGCGGTCAGCGGGCTCCTCACCAAACAGGGGGTGACGGTGTGGTCCACCGATCCGCCCGGCCAGGGTTACCGCAGCCTCGACGTGAGCGAGGCGACGGGCGCGTCGGCGGGGGCGGTGCCGATCGTGGCCGCCGCCTCCGGCCGCGCCGTGGTCGCCACCTACACCGTCCTGACCGAGCGCGAGGGGCCGGCCACGGGGGTGGTCCTCGCCGACCTGGCCGGCGGGGGCCGGACGCTGGCGACCACCCAGGACCGCGACACGGTGGCCGACATGACCGAGCGCGAATGGTGCGGCGTCGAGGTGGCCCTCGACGGACAGGGCGGGTTCGCACCGGCGCCGTGACCGGCTAGCCGCTCTACGCCGGCCGGGGCCCCAGCCGCTCGGCGACCATCCGCACCATCGCCGGCAGCCGCGACGGCTCCGGCCAGCAGCCCCCCCTCACGCCGTGGGCGGCCAGGGCCGAGGCGCACACCGGGCCGACGCACGCCGCCAGCACCGGGCCGTTGAAGGCGGCGGCCAGGGCGTCCGCCGCCGCCTCGTCGTCGGCCGCCGAGAAGAGATGGTGGACCGCCGGCTGGCTGGTGAAGGTGACGGCGTCCAGCCGCCCGGCCAGCGCCGCCCGGATCAGGGCCCGGACCGGCCCGGGGTCCACCGGCGGCCTCCAGCGGTAGACCGGCACGAGGATGACCGGATCAGCCAGCCGGGCCAGGCGGCCGATGCGCTCGGCGTCGTCGGGGTCGAACAGCTGAACGGCGAGGCCGCCGGTGGGTGGATCGGCCGAGAGCCGGTCGATCACCTCGTCGAAGGTCTCGTGCGGGGCCCGCCACACCACGTCGAGGCCGGCCCGTCGGGCCGTCGACGCCGACTTCGCCCCCCGGGCGAGAACCGACGCCCCGGCCAGGGCCTGGGCCAGGGCCGCCCCGAGGCCCCAGGACGCCGCCACCTCGAGCCACCCGCTGAGCCCGGCGCCGGTGGTGACCACCAGGGTGGACGGCGGCCGGGCGATGACGGCGTCGGTCGCCAGGCGCAGGGCGGGGTCTTCGGCCAGTTCCACCGTGCGGAAGGTGGGAGCGTGGATGACCGTCGCTCCCCGCCCCTCGAACAGCCGGGCCTGCTCAGCCCAGCGGCGGTCGGCGGTGATGCCGATCACCCGTCCGGAAAGGGCCAGGCCCTCCGAGTCCACGGCGCCTCTCTACCACCGGTGGGCGGGCCCGCCCAGGGCGCGTACTGTCGCGGGGAGCCGCGTGCCGCTGCGGCGGGCGCCCGGGCGCAAGGAGGCAGCGTGCAGTTCACCCCCGAGGGTCAGGAGAAGCTGGCCCAGGTCAAGGCGTTCATGGCCGACCACATCTACCCCAACGAGGGCCAGTACTACGAGGAGATGGAAGCTTCCGGCGATCCCCACTTCTACCCGCCGGTGATGGACAAGCTGAAGGCGGCGGCGCGCGAGCGGGGGCTGTGGAACCTCTTCCTTCCCCACCTCGATCCGGAGGTGCCGGGCACGCCGCTTTCGAACCTCGACTACGCGCCGATCGCCGAGGAGCTGGGCAAGGTGGGCTTCGCCTCCGAGGCGTTGAACTGCGCCGCTCCCGACACCGGAAACATGGAGATCCTCCATCTCTACGGGACGGCCCAGCAGAAACAGCAGTGGCTGGTCCCGCTGCTGGAGGGTGAGATCCGTTCGGCGTTCGCCATGACCGAGCCGGCGGTGGCCAGCTCGGACGCGTCGAACATCGAGCTGCGCATCCGCCCCGACGGGGACCACTACGTGCTGGACGGGCGCAAGTGGTTCATCTCCGGGGTGAACGCCGAGCGCTGCAAGGTGATGATCGTCATGGGCAAGACCGACCCGGACGGTCCCCGCCACCGCCAGCAGAGCATGATCCTCGTCCCCAAGGACACCCCGGGGGTCAAGGTGCCCCGCTCGATGAAGGTCTTCGGCTACGAGGACCGCGGCGGTCACGGAGAGGTGATCTTCGAGAACGTACGGGTGCCGGCGGAGAACCTGCTCGGCGGGGAGGGGGAGGGCTTCGCCATCTCCCAGGCCCGGCTCGGACCCGGCCGCATCCACCACTGCATGCGCACCATCGGCGTCTCCGAGCGGGCCCTCGAGTACCTGTGCCGCCGAGCGCTCGAGCGGGTGACGTTCGGCCGCAAGGTGGCCCAGCAGGGTCTGATCCAGGACTGGGTGGCCGAGTCACGCATCGAGATCGACATGGTCCGCCAGTACGTGCTGCGCACCGCTCATCTCATGGACACCGTGGGCAACAAGGCGGCCGCCAACGAGATCTCCGGCATCAAGGTGGCGGCGCCCCAGGTGGCCTTGAAGGTGATCGACCGGGCCATCCAGGTGCACGGGGCCGGTGGGGTGTCTCAGGACTTCCCGCTGGCTTCGATGTACGCCCACGCCCGCACCTTGAGGATCGCCGACGGACCCGACGAGGTTCACAAGATGACGATCGCCCGGCGCGAGCTGCGCAAGTACGACCCCGAGTTCCGCCCCTGAGCGGGTGAACCGGCTAGACGCCGGCGCCCGCCCCCGTTGATCCTGAGCCGTCACCGGGGCCGGCCGGGCCCGGGCCCCCGGGCCCGAAGAACCCTGGGCCTCCGTGGCCGCCGCCGCCGAACCACGCCGGGCCGACGCCCGCCGGCCCGGCGGCGGTACTCCCACTGGCGGGCGCCGGGATGATCCGCACCTCGATGGCGTTCAGGGTCGTGTGATCGGACGCGATCGTGCCGAAGGCAGCGACGTGCTGGCCGGCCTGCACTGCCGACAGTGACGCGGTCTGGGTGCCGTTGAGGAACTTGGTCGACCCGTCGGTGTCCACCGTCCGCCAGAAGCCCTCGGGGTCGGCGATGGTGATGACACTGCCGTTGACGGACTGGACGGTGCCGCCCACCCGGGGGTCGACGACATCGACGCGGGACGCGGTCGGGTTCGTGGCCGACGGGGCCGAGCCGGACGCCCCCGGGGCCGAGCCCGGCGCCGCCGCCTGCCGGACGAGCATGATGCGGACCCGTTCACCGACGGCGAGGACGGACCGTGGAGCGCTGTGGCCGTCGCGGCTGTAGGTGGTCGCCGAGTCGGTGGCGACGGTGTGCGTCCGGCCGCCGGGCCCCTGCACGGTCAGGCTGTCGGCCCCGACGGCGGTGACCGTGCCGCCGGCCATCAAGGCGTGCCCGTGCCGGCCCCGACCGGGGCCCGCCGGCGGAACCGACGAGCCGCCCGGGGCGCTGGCCGCTGAGAGGGTGGCCGCACCCGGGCCGGCGGTCGTGGCGGCGCCGGCGCCGGACGTGGCCCAGGCGATCCCGTAGCCGCCGGCGGCCAGCCCTACCGCGGTGACGGCGACGCCGGCTCGGGCCGCCCTGCTGCTGAGGGGAATCTTCACGACGTCCTCCTTGAACGGCGGCCGGTGCTTCTCCGGCCTGGGAGCATCTTCGCCCGGTGACCTGGGAGCGAACTGTGGGCGGACTTCGCCTTCGCTCGGAATCGGGGCGTTGGTAGCGTTGCCGGGGTGGACGACCGGCCCTCAGCTCCTCAGGCGGTCGCCCTCCACGTCACCTTCGGGACCCTGATCCTCGCCTTCCTCGGCCTGGCGTGGTGGCAGGTGGACCGGGCCTTGTCGGGCAACACGCTGAGCTGGGTGTACGCCTTCGAATGGCCGTTCTTCGCCGGCTACGCCGTCTACATGTGGCGCAAACTGTTGGCCGACACCCGCGGCGAGGGGGCCGGGCCGCCGCCCGCCGACGAGGCCCGGGCCGCCCGGCAGCGCCAGGAAGAGGAGGAGCTGGCCTCCTACAACCGGTACCTGGCCGAGCTCAACGCCAGCGGGCGGCGCAAGACCTGGCGCACCCCGACCTGACCGGTCAGCCGAACGCCCCGCTCGGCAGGTAGGCGTCCGGCGGGCGGGCCCACCCGCGGACCATGACGGCGCCCCGCACCCGTAGCTCGAGCCCGGCCTCGGCCGCGGCCCGGACGGCCCACTGCTGGGTGCCGGTGATCCAGCCCAGCTCGGCCGGCTCCCCTTCCGGCGCTTCGGCCAGGGCCGTGGCCACCAGCCGACCGGCCGCCTCCTCGTCGAGGGCCGCCACGGTGAGCACGAGGCCGCGCCGGACCAGGGCGTAGCCCCGACCAGGGTCGAGCAACATCCGGGCCCCGGGCACCGACAGGTTCGCCTCCATGTCCGGTCGGCGCGACGCCCCCCGCACCTTGGTGTCGATGGTGTCGATCTCGTCCAGGGCGGCGGCGAGGCCGTCGGGCCCCACCGTCACGATCCCCGGGGCCGGCCGCGGTCGGCGGCGGGGGGTTCCCCAGGCGGTGACGGAAGGGTGGAGGGAAAACCCGGCGGAGACGTAGCGATGCAGGGCCCGCGGATCGGGGGAGGCGAGGATGATGCCGGGCCCGGCCGGATCGCCGTAGGCGAGGGCTCGCTCGAGCAGCCGGCGGCCGGTGCCCCGATCCTGGTACGAGGGCGACACGACGAGGAGGGAGAGAACCCATACTCCACCGCGGGTCAGGGCGAGGGCCACGCCCAACACCTGGTCACCATCGACCGCCACCCATGACCCCCCCGGGTCGGTGCCGACCAGATGGGTCATGCGGGCCCGGCTGCGGGCGATCGACTCGTCAGTGCGTTCCTCGGAGGGCAGGTGCTGGGCCTGGCGCAACCCGGAGAAGGCGGCGGCGGCCACCTCCTCGGCCTGGCCCACGTCGGCCGGTGTCATCGGTCGGATCGTCAACACCCCGCCATCCTCGCCGCCCCCGACCGCCGCGGCCCGCCAATTAGTGGTGCGGGACCAGGACGGGTCAGCTGATGGCGAAGGCGACGGTGGCCCAGACGGCGTAGACGCCGGGGGCGGTGAGGGCGACCGGACCCGAGAGGGCGACCGACCCGCCCGGCGCCAGCGAGCGGACCGACGGGTCGGCCAGCTGCGATGCCAGCGTCGGGCTCCCCGGGGCGGTCAGCGTCACCTTCACCACCAGGCCGGCGGGGAACTGCATGGTCTGGGCCGAATGGTTGGCGAGGGTCACCCGCACCGTCACGAGGCCGCCCGGGCTGGCCGAGGCGGAGAGCGACAGCCCGTCCCACACCTCGCCCCTCTGGATCGACTCCGAGGACGTGGCCGGGGCCAGCGAGGCCGGCCACGGGACATCGGGGTGGTCGAGGGCCGTCTCGACGTAGCAGCCGGCGCCCAGTACGGCGGCCGACGAGGTGGGCAACGTCGTGCACGCCGCCGCGGCGGCCGGCGCCGGCGCGGTGGCCGTTGCCGGCTGGGAACGGTTGGTCGGGGCGGGGGGGGCGGTAACCGCAGGTGCCTTAGTCACGGGCGGGGCCGTGGTGACCGGGGCCGCCGGCGGGGTGAGCGCCAGGGCCCCAGCAGGGCCGGAGGCGGTCGGCAGGACGGCGGGCGGCGCCGCCGTGGCCACCTGGGTCACCGCCGCCGCCGGCCACAACAGGTAGACGGGCAGCCCGGCCAGGCCGAGCAGGCCCGCTCCCAGGACGAGGCGGAACGCGGCGGATGGACGCCTTGATGCCAAACGACACCTCCGTCCCCTGCCGCCACCGGTGGACCCACCATAAGTGACGGATTGTTCGGGGGCCAGGGCCGTACGGACAGTGCTGGACGGAAGAAGTCTCAGTAATTGGCTGGCGTCGCCGATAACCCGTCCCATGATCAATCCGATCCTCCGGCGCGCCGCGGCCGGAATCGCAGTGTGCCTGGTCGCCGGGGCCTGCGGGGCGACCGGGGGGGTGGTGCGCACGCTGTCCGCCGTGCCGACCAAGGCCCAGGTCAACTCGGCCTTCCACGCCGTCGGGGGGCTGTCGGGGGTCGACATCACGCTGCAGATCGATGCGACCGCGGCCCAGTTGCAGCGGATGGATCCGACGACCAACGCCCGCGACGCCGCTCTGCTCAGCCACAGCGCCCTCAACATGCTCGTGGTGAACGCCGGCGGGGGAACCCTGAGCGACCTGAAGGACCACCCCTCCGACCTGCGGTTCGAGCTGACCGCCGACGTGGGCGCGGGCCCGCTCGTCGATCTGGTGGAGGCTCACCACACTCTCTACGGCCGGGCCGACGTGAACCAGATCATGTCGCTGGCGAAGGTCACCGATCCGCAGGCGGAGCTGACCAAGATCGAATCGCAGATACCGCCGGTGCCCGCCCTCGGCTTCGTGAAGGACCTGCTGGCTGGCCAGTGGGTCTCCCTCGACCTGAACCAGCTGAAGGGTCTGGCGTCCGATCCCCAGATCAAGCAGATGCTGAGCGGGCTCGGCACGACCGGCATGAGCCAGCCGTCCCCCTCCACCCTGTCGCGGGTCCGGTCGGCCATCACCTCGGCGTTCGACCGCGATCTGACCGTCCGCCACACCGGCACCGACCCCCAGCTCGGTGACCGCTTCGTGGTCAGCGCCCCGGCCCGCCAGCTGGTGAC
>JAJPHE010000121.1 GCA_021325435.1 Actinomycetota bacterium
AGGGCGGGCCAGACCACGTCGAGGTTCTTGGACGTGTGGCCACCGAGATACATCGCCGGAGAGATGCCGCCAGCCAGGACGGGGCCGGGGTAGGTGACCTCGGCGTGGATCCCTTGCTCTTCGAGGACGGCCAGGCGCCGCCCTTCACCGTCACCGGGGATGACCCAGTCCGTCGTGTACCGCTCCAACCACTCCTGGGCCGCGTGGGTGTCGACTCCCATGCCCGCCAGCCGCCGGGCTGCGGTCGCCCGCACCGGGTCAGGATCCTCGATCTGGCCCGGATCCTTTCCGCCGAACATCGTCATCGCCGTCGAGGACAGGTCACCGAAGGCGGCGACCGCCTGGCGCTGGGCGGGGTCGACGTAGCTCAGGAAATGGTCGAGGTCGTCCGGAGCGGCGTGGGTATCGGACGACACCACGACGTAGGGCTTGCCGGTGCGCAGCGGGGCTGCCATCTCTTCTCCTTCGACGACCGCTCCCCAGACTACGGATTCGACGCCGGTGGGGTCCTGCGGCCCTTGCCTTTGGGAAGTGTCGGCGTTATGAATACGGAGAAGGACGATCGGCCCACTGCCGATGGAAGCCCTTGTGAGAACAGGAGGTTTCCCGCGATGGTCTCGGACACGGTCGAGCGGTCCCCGCCCCGGGGACACGCGCCCGCCGCTTTCACCTGAACGCCCCCCGGCGGCGGCTCCCCTACCCCGCTTCGACTGGAACATGGACCTCACGACCCGCGTGGCGGCCCCCACCGACGAATAGCGAAGAGACGGGAGAAGAGTCGGCCAGGGATGCCTGGCTGGTGGCAGCGCCCCGGATCGAGCCACGTTCCCCCAAACCTGAGCGCGGCTGGCAGAAGGGAAACGCCCTCGGGGGTACAACCGAATAGCTGGACTTGCGGGAGGGGCCGGGAGGCCCCTCCCGTGGTTCTTGGGGCCCCCAGCGTCAGGCGGCCACCAGGTCCGAGTAACCCGGGTTGCGCTGGATGAACTGCGCCACGTACCAACAGGCCGGGACGACCGAGCCCCCGGCCCGCCGCACGTCGTCGAGCGCGGCGGCCACGAGCCTGGCGGCCAGGCCCCGGCCCTGGAACGAAGGGTCCACCTCCGTGTGGGGGAACACGTAGGTGCCGTCCTCGACCCGCTCGTAGTCGGCAAACCCGACGAGGGTGCCGTCGAGTCGGATCTCGTAGCGGCTCTGCGCCTGGTTGTGCGTCACTTCTGCATCCATCTGTGGCACCTACCCGATCCGCGGTCCGGGCCACCCCGGTCCGGCCCTATCCTCTCTGGGCGGAGGACAGAGAGCATGCCCGTCTACGAGTACCTGTGCCGAGTCTGCGACACGCGCTTCGAGGAGCGCCGGGCCATGGCCGACGCCGGCGCCCCGATCAACTGCCCCAGCGGGCACCCCGACACGGCCAGGCTGCTGTCCGTCTTCGCCTCGGTGGGCCGAGCCGATGCAGCCGGTCCGTCTGGCAGGCCCACCACCGGCGGCGGCTGCGGAGCCGGGTGCGCCTGCGCCTCCTGAGACTCCCGTCCGCCCGCCGGCCCGCGCCTACCCACGGCCCGTGAGCCTGGTCCCGGAGCTGTTCAGGCCTCTGGTCGACCTGCCATCGGCCATCGCTCGGCGGGCGGCGTCGCTCACCGGACCACCCGCGCGCCGGGGCCGCCGGGTCTGGTACCGCCACGAACGGGCCCACCTCGAGGTGCGAGGCGTCGACCGCGAGGGTGGGGAACCGTTCGCCGAGGCTCTCGAGAAGGCGGTCTCGGAGATCAGGGGCGTGGACTGGGCCCAGGTCAATCCGGTTCTCTCTCGGCTCATCGTGGCCTTCGACGGGGACGAAGTCGACCTCGAGGATGTCCTGGCCGTCGTCGAGGGGGTCGAGGAGGCCAGCGGGCTAGCCGAGGAGACATTCTCCGCCGACGTCGCCGCCCACCCCGGCGACCCCGCCCCGCTTCGCCAGACGGCCTTGGCCATCGCCGCCAACACTGTCGGGCTGGGCCTGGGCCTGGCGGCCGGGGCCCTGCGGCTGCCCCGCCTGCCGGTGGAGGCCGCCAGCGCCGCCGGCATCCTCGAGTTCTTCCCACCGCTGCGAGCCGTGCTCGAAGGCAACCCGGTCGCCGACACGGCGGTGATCGGCGTCAACGCCGTCCTCCAGGGCCTGGGTCAAGGGCCCCTCGGGCTCCTCGTCGACACCGCCCACCGCCTCAACCTGGCCACTGAGCTGAGCGCCCGCCAGCAGGCGTGGCACCGGGCTGAGCCCGCCCTGTTCCCTGCGCCGCGGGCCGACCGCCCGGAACCCGCCCCCGCCGCGCCCCGCCCCGTTCCCCTGCCCTCCGGGCCCATCGAGTCCTACGGCCGGCTCTCCTCGCTGGCCTCGGCCGGCGCCGGTGGTCTGGCGCTCGTGGCGTCCGGTGATCCCCGCCGGGCCGCCGACCTGGTCCTCGTGGGCATACCCCGGGCCGCCCGCCTGGGCCGCGAGAGCTTCGCTGCCCACACCGGGCGGCTCCTCTCCGGGCGGGGGATCGTGCCCATGGACCCTCGCGCCCTGCGGGTGCTCGATCGACTCGACACCCTCGTGCTCGACGCCGCCGCGGTGGCGACCGGCCCCGAGCCGCAGCCCGGGGCGGCCGAGCTCGTCAAGGCGGCGCGAGGGGCGGGGCTGACGACGATTCTGTGCGGCGGTTCCTCCGGCCTCGCCGGCCAACTCGGGGTGGAGCGCACCCTGGCCGGTGGCAGGCGCCTGGCCACCTCCGTCGAGCTGCTGCAGCGGGAGGGGGCGGTGGTCGGCCTGGTCTCGTCGCGCCCGGGGCGGGCATTGCGGGCCGCCGATGTGGGCATCGGCGTGGTAGCAGCCGGACAGCACCCGCCATGGGGAGCGGACCTGCTGTGCCCCCACTTGGCCTCGGCTGTCACGGTGGTGGATGCTGCTCGCCTGGCCCGGACGGCCAGCCGCAACAGCGTGGCCCTGTCGGCACTCGGGTCCGGCGCGGGGGGCCTCCTCGCCCTCGGTGCCTTGCCCGGCGCCGGCCACCGGGCCTTGGCGGCCGCCCAGGTCTCGACGCTGGCGGCGATGGCCGCCGGGGTCTGGACCGCCCACACCCTTCCTCCCACCCGGGTTGTCCCCGAACCGCCGGTGGCCTGGCATTCGTTCAGCTCATCGGAGGTCCTGGAGCGGCTCGGCGTCGGCGACGCCGGCCTCTCGGCGGACGAGGCGGACCGGCGCCGTCCCCCGGAGGGGGTCAGGCGCCCCCCGGCCTTCCTCACCGGCGTGGGATCCGAGCTCGCCAACCCGCTTTCGGTGATTCTCGGGGCGGGAGCCGGGTTGTCGGCGGCGGTCGGTTCCTTGGTCGACGCCGTGATGGTGGGTGGCGTCCTGGGGCTCAACGCGGTGATCGGGGGTCTGCAGCGGGCCCGGACCGAGGCGGCCATCGACCGGCTAGAACGGGCCGTGGTCCGAGGCTCGGTGGTCGTGGTCCGCGACGGGACATCCCGTCACGCCTCGGCCGACGAGCTGGTGCCCGGCGACCTGGTCGAAGTCGATGCAGGAGATGCCGTCCCGGCCGACTGCCGGATCGTCACCGCCGTCGGACTGGAGGCCGACGAGTCGTCGCTGACCGGGGAGTCGGTGCCCGTCACCAAGACGCCCGACTCCGTGCCGACTGACAGCGCAGTCGCCGACCGGGCCTCGATGCTCTACGCCGGTACCGCCGTCGCCGCCGGCCGGGCCCGGGCGGTGGTGGTGGCCACCGGGTCCGATGTCGAGGCGAGGCGGGGCCTCGACGGAGACGAGCGTCCGCCTGAGACCGGGGTCGAGGCCCGGCTGCGCTCACTGACCGACAGGACGGTGCCGGTGGTCCTGGCCGCAGGAGGCGGGCTGGCCGTGAACGGCCTACTGAGGGGCCAGCCCGTCCGATCGGCGGTGGCCACCGGGGTGGGGCTGGCCGCCGCCGCCGTCCCCGAGGGGCTTCCTTTCGTTGCCACCGCCGCCCAAGCGGCCGCGGCTCGGCGAATGTCGGCCCGGGGGATCCTCGTGCGCAACCCACGGGTCCTCGAAGCACTCGGCCGGGTGGACGTCCTGTGCTTCGACAAGACCGGCACGCTGACCGAGGGTCGCCTCCAGCTGCGGCAGGTGTCGGACGGCGAGGTCGAGGAGTCGGTCGAGCGGCTCTCCGGAACCCGCCGCGAGGTTCTCGCCGCCGCCCTGCGGGCCACTCCGCGGGCCCGGGAAGAGGCCCTGCCTCATCCCACCGACCAGGCGGTGGTGGACGGCGCCGACGAAGCTGGTGTGGCGCTGAGCGACGGACTGCCCGGCTGGGAGAAGCTCGGGTCGCTTCCGTTCGAGCCGGGCCGCTCCTACCACGCCGTGCTCGGACGCAACGGCCAGGGGGCGGTCCTGAGCGTAAAGGGGGCGCCGGAAGTGGTGCTGCCCCGCTGCACCGAGTGGGTGCGGACCAACGGGGAACGGGTTCCCATCGACCAACCGGAGTTGAAGCAGTTCGAAGCTGAGGTGGACCGTCTCGCCCGCCGGGGCCTCCGGGTGCTGGCGGTGGCCGAACGATCGGCGTCGGGCCGGAAGGACCTCGACGACGCCCGCATCGACGGACTCGCCTTCCGCGGTCTGGTTGGGGTGGCCGACGCCGCCCGCTCGTCGGCGATCGAGCCGCTGCGCCACCTGCTGGCGGCGGGCATCAGCGTGGTGATGGTCACCGGAGACCATCCCAGCACCGCCGAGGCCGTGGCGGCGGAGCTCGGCATCCTCAACGACGGCGACATCCTGGGTGGCCCGGAGTTGGACGCCATGACCGACGAGGAGCTCGACCGGGCCATAGGCAAGGTCTCCGTCTTCGCCCGGGTGACCCCTGCCGACAAGGTCCGAATCGTCAAGGCCTTCCAGCGGGTGTCTCGGGTGGTGGCCATGACCGGTGACGGGGCCAACGACGCCCAGGCGATCCGCCTTGCTGACATCGGCATCGCCTTCGGGCCTGGGGCGACCCCTGCCGCCCGCGACGCCGCCGACCTGGTAGTGGTCGACGACCGGGTCGAAAGCCTCATCGACGCCATCGCCGAGGGCCGAGCGATGTGGGGGTCCGTACGCGACGCGCTCGGCATCCTCCTCGGAGGCAACCTCGGTGAGGTGGCGTTCACCACCGGAGCGGCCCTGATCGCCGGCCGGCCGCCGCTCACCGCCCGCCAGCTCCTCGCCGTCAACCTCTTCACCGACCTGGTGCCGGCGATGGCAATCGCCGTTCAGCCCCCTCGCAGCGGGCGGGTCGATCTGGCCCACGAGGGACCGGACACCTCTCTTGGCGGGGCGCTGGTCCGCGACATCGCCATCCGGGCGTCAGCGACAGCCATCGCCGCGGCCGGAGCGTGGAGCGTGGCCCGGGTGACCGGCACCCCGCAGAGGGCCAGAACCGTGGCCCTGGCCTCTCTCGTCGGCGCTCAGCTCGGCCAGACGCTGGTCGTGGGGCATCGCAGCCCCCTGGTGGTGGCCAGCACCCTGGTGTCCGCCGCTGGTCTCGCCGCAGTAATCCACACGCCGGGGATCAACCAGTTCTTCGAGTGCCAGCCGTTGGGGCCGGTGGGTTGGGCGTTAGCCCTCTCGAGCGCCGGGTTGGGCACAGTCGGGGCCGTGGTCGCCGACCGGCTCATACCGGCGGCCACCCGACCGGCGGTGCCCGTCGCGGGGCTGTCGGTCCCCTAGATCGCCACCGCCGCCGGGCGGTCCCACCGGGCGAACAGCCGGTCGATCGCCAACTTGAACGCCGCCACCACCAGCTGGGCAATGACCATGGCGAGGATCTCTTGCACGGGCCGCCCTCCTTCGTCGGGGAGCCGAAAAGCACGGTCCGCAGGCGACGGTAAAGAGCCGGGGTGGACCGGCGGCGACCCGCAAGTGGACAGAAGATGAACAACAGCTGAACAGCCAGCTACGGGGCCAACAACCTCAGCGGAGAGCGGGTCCACCGCCATCAGTTGACCCGTGCGTCTCGGGGACGGCGCAATATCCGCCGTCAGAGAAGCCCATCGGACGCACCCCGAGGGCCCGGTTTATGCGGGCCCGGTGGTTCTCCCACGCCACGGTGGCAGCCAGTTCGGCCAGCCCCGCCGCGCCCAGCTGCTGTCGCAGGGCCGTCCTCAACTCGTCGGCCACCTCGGCGGGCGTCGAGGACACCGCCACGGTGAAGTCGAGGACCTGCTTCTCGAGGGCGGTGAAATGCTCGCTCGACGCGTAGCGGGGAAGATCGGCCAGCTTCTCGGCCCTCAACCCTTCCGCTCTGCCCACGGCAGAGCCGATGTCGATTCAGAACGGGCAACCGATCAGGGTCGATGCCTTGAGCGAGGCGAGGGCCTTCAGGTCGTTGGGCAGGCGCGAGCTCATCATCAGGGCCGTCTCGTAGGCTGAGGTCGCCAACAGCAACGCCGGCCGGCGGACCAGGTAGCCAGCCAGGTCGGTGCGGTTGCGACGGGCCTTGGGCAGCACCCGGGCGTAGGCCCGCAGTTTGTCGAGGGTTCGGCTCACGCCTTGCACGGTAACTTCGCGGGCCGCGCCTCGGCCACGGGTAGCGGCCGCGGCGGTTGGGGATCAAGGAGGTCGTGGTGGGAACGACCGAGGCGCGTCTGGGCTCGCCGGCGACGTCGGTCGGACCGCTGGCCGAGACGGGCCGGCGCGTCGCCGGAGCCCTGGCTCCTTGGGCCTGCCCGCTCACCTTCTACTTGCTGTCGCGCCAGATAGTGCTGGTGGCCCTGCAGCTGGCGGGGGTGTCGCCCCTCGCCGGCGCAGTGCCGTGGCCGGTGTCACCGACCGGGGGACGGATCCCCCACACCTTGGCCGTGTGGGATTCGGGCTGGTATCTGTACATCGCCGGTCACGGATATGTCACCGCCCTCCACCCGGCGACCGGGTTCTCGGCCGACATGGCCTTCTTCCCCCTGTTCCCGGCTGTGATCCGGGCCACCGCCGCCCTGTCCGGCCTGCCGACCACCGTCGCCGGCCTGGTCGACGCCTTCCTCCTCGGTGCCGGCGCCACCGTGGCCGTCTGGTGCCTCGTGCGCGAGATCGGCGGCCGGGCCGAAGCTGATTGGGTCGTCGCCCTGTGGTGCTTGTTCCCGGGCTCCTATGTGCTCTCGATGGTCTACGCCGAAGGGCTGACCGTGCTGTGCGCCGCCGCCTGCCTACTGGCCCTCCTGCGGCGTCGTTGGCTGGTCGCCGGCATCGCCGCGGCCCTCGCCGGCGCCACCCAGCCCGATGCCCTCGTGCTGGTCGCCTGCTGCGGGTGGGCGGCGGTCGCCGACATACGGCAACGACGGGAATGGGCGGCCCTCCTGGCTCCGGCGGTGGCGCCGCTCGGGGCCGCCGCCTACCTGGTCTATCTGTGGGCCCGGACCGCCGACCCGCTCGCCTGGTACCACATTCAGGCCCGGTTCTGGCATGGCCAGGTCGATCCGGCCCGCTCGACGGTCGCTCTCGTCGCTCGGTTCGTTGGCCACCCCGCCGACCCGGGCGCCGCCGTGGCCGTGGCCGGGTTGGCGTTCCTGGCCGCCGCCATTCTCGCCGTCCGCCGTTGGCGCCCACCTGCGGTCGTGTCCATATTCGGCCTGGGCGTGGTCGCCGCCGCCCTGGCCTCGGGTCCCATAGGCGCCCGTCCCCGTTTCCTGTTGGCCGCCTTCCCCCTGGTGGTGGCGGTGGCCCGTCTGGTTCCGCGGCGGGCCCAGATGCCGAGCCTGCTGGCATCCGGCAGCCTGATGGCGATCCTCGCCGTAGTGACCACGGCCGGGCTTGCACTGCCGCCCTAGACCGCGACAAATCCCGCATTTCCGACGACATCCGGTCATTTGCCCGCCCGGTTATTCAGTGATCCGCGGAGCGAAACTCAAGTAAGGGGCCGTTGCGGGCGATCAACCGTTGTGGCCCGTTGCGGTGGATGTGGCGCCAGCCTTGCGCTGTCGGTGACCTGGTGCGACCAGTGTCTCCGACCGCTGTCGTTGGTGGGCACGGTGCGTGAGCCCTCGGCGACGGTCGACCGCTGGTCGATCCGCCGTCGCGGGTTTCCCAAGGCTCCCCCCCGCCGCCCCCACCCCCCGCTGGCCAAGGTCTCCGCTCCGGCCTTCAGCCACGGTCCGGGCCAGGCGGCCAGCGCGGATCCCATCGAGCGTCTCATCGAGGCCGCCCTGCCGGCGATCATCGAGGGTGCCACCTCGGTCGCCCTACCGATCCAGACGATGCCTGACCTCCTGCCGCCAGCCCCCCCGATCGAGTCGCCACCACCAGAGGCGGCCGATGCAACGGCCGAGCCCGAGCCGCAAGAAGATCCGTTCGAGGGTCCGGTCGAGCTGCGAGACATGGCCGGGGCGGTGCGCGACGATCCACCGGTCGCTCCGGTCGTGGTCGACGACTTCGGACTCGACGACGCGGTCGACGCCGAGATCGAGGACCTGCTCCGGCGGATCCGGCTACCTCACATGCGCGAGGCGGCACCCCGCATCCTGAGCAACGCCGACTCGCAGGGTTGGTCCCCGGCCGAGGTGCTCAGGGCGCTATTGCGCGAAGAGGCGTCGGGGCGTTGCCGCTCCTCGGCCGAAGGGCGCCGGGCGGCGGCCCGCTTCCCGACTGGACGGACCTTCGACGCCTGGGACCCGTCCCTCTCTTCGATACCTGCGTCGGTTCAGTCCGATCTGCGTCAACTGGATTGGGTGGGCCGCAGCGAGAACCTGGTGCTGTGGGGGCCTCCGGGTACGGGAAAAAGCATGCTCGCCGAGGCCCTCGGACACGCCACCGTCGATTCCGGCCGCCGCGCCGTCTGGCTTGGGGTCGACGACCTGGCCGCCCTGGTGCGGCGACACCGGACGGAAGGTGGCGTAGGCCAGCAACTGCACCGGATTCTGCGAGCCGAACTCATCGTGGTGGACGGCCTGGGCTACCTCGCCCCCGATCGGGACGCCGGCGAGGGCCTCTACCGCCTCGTTGACGCCGCCTACGAGCATCGGTCGGTGCTGCTGACGAGCAACGTGGATCCCCGCGACCTGGCTACCTTCATGCCTGACATCGGGCCAGCGATCGCCGACCGGCTGCTGCACCACGCCAGGGTGTACGCAACCAGCGGGCCGTCACTCCGCAGCACCGGACACTGAGCCAGGTTCCCTCCGTAAGATCCGGGGGTGGCCGACCAGAAGCCGCCCCGAATATGCGGAGATGAGGTCGAGACCCTCATGGCCCTGCTGCAGTACCAGCGCGAGTCCCTGGTGCGAAAGGTCGCCGGCCTGGCTGACGAGCCCGCTCGACGCCCTCTGGTGCCGACGGGCACCAGCCTCGTGTGGCTCATGAAGCACATGGCCCGAGCCGAGGCGGTTTGGGTGAGGCAGCGCTTCGTCGGCGAGACAGCTCCGGTGCTGGATGACTCGGTGGGGCCCGAAGACACCGTTTTCGCTGCCACCGACGCCTACCGAGCCGGGTGGTCCGCGCTCGACCAGGTGGTGGCCACCCACCCCCTGGACGAGCCCTGTCACGGCCTCGCAGACGGCGAGCCTCCTACCAATCTGCGCTGGGTTCTCATGCACCTGCTCGAGGAGACAGCTCGCCACGCCGGCCACGCCGACATCCTTCGTGAGCTGATCGACGGGACCACGGGTCGCTGAGCTCGGACGTCGGCGGCCCACCGCTCTAGATTCCCGGTGAACCTTGGGGGTCGTCATGGATTGGAGAGAAGCCGCCGTAGTGGTGACGGGGGCGTCACGGGGGATCGGGCGCAGCGTCGCCGTCAAGGCGGCGGCCCGGGGAGCGCGGGTGGGTCTGATCGCCCGCTCGTCGTCCGACCTGGCCGCCACCAGTGCGGCCGCGGGGGGCGACTGCGCGACGGCGGTCGCCGACGTGTCAGACCGCAGACAGGTGGAGGAGGCCATCGCCCGGCTGGTGTCGACCCTCGGTCCCGTTGACATCCTGGTGAACAACGCAGGAATCGGAGCGTACGGCACTCTGGCCGAGACCGACGTCGAGACGATCGAGCGGATCCACCAGGTCAACTTCCTCGGCTCCGTCTATGCCATCAAGGCTGTCCTGCCCTCCATGATCGAGCGGCGCCACGGCCACATCGTCAACGTCGCTTCGATCGCCGGCAGGATCGGCGCTCCCTTCGAAGCGGCCTACTCGGCCAGCAAGTTCGCCATGGTGGGTCTGACCGAGGCCCTGTCGGTCGAGGTGGCGCCGTTCGGCATCGGTGTGTCGATGGTCAACCCCGGCCCGGTCGACACGTCCTTCTTCGATGCCCGGGGCCACCCCTACGCCCGGAGTCGCCCCCGCAAGGTCAGCGCCGAGGCTGTAGCCGACGCGGTGATGGTCGCGGTGGAGAAAGAGCGCCTCGAGCAGGTGGTCCCTCGCATGCTGGGACAGGCGGTGGTGGCCAAGACCCTGCTGCCGCCGCTGTTCAGGTGGGGCACACGACGCAGCTTCGCCGAGGAGCTCTCGGGGATGGGCGGTCCTCGCTAGCCGGAGGCGGCCGCCTCGCGCAGGAGCCGCTCGGCCTGTCGGCGGCTGCGAAGGCGCACGAACCGGAGGTGAGCCAGGTCCGGCGATCCCATAGCCGACTCGAAGCGATCGCGGTACTTGTCGTGTTGGGTCCATGCCCAACGGATGACGGATTCCTCCGGGTCCCAGGCGAACAGGTTTGAGAGGCGTTCGCGGTTCTGGTTCCACAGCTGGCGCCGGGTCAGGACGCGCCACAGACTGCGCTGGATCACTTGGCGCATGACGGTCCGGCGGGGAGGATCGAGCCAGACAACGGTGTCGGCCCGGGCCCACACCGGCCCATCGCTGACCACGACCCGGTAGTTGCCGTCGATGACCCAGCCGTCGGCTGCGGTCATCTCTTCGACGATTGCCTGGAAGCGGGCAGGATCGATGGGCTCCCAGTTGGGCAGGTGGTGGATGGCGTCCAGCTCGATGAGGGGCACACCGAGAGCGGAGGCCAGGCGGCGGGCGAGGGTCGTCTTGCCCGAGCCAGCGTTTCCGACCACGGACACCCGCCTCATCACCGGCCTCATGCCGGGCTGACCAGGGACTGTCAGGGGGAGCCGGCCCCCGGCACATCGACCGTCACGGTCTCGATACGGCCCGGCCGGGTCTCCAGAGCCCGCCCCGGGGGCCCGAACTCCCCGGTCAGCAGGAACAGGGTGCGGCCGTCGGGCCCCCCGAGCGTGCAGGCGTAGCAGCCCCGGCCGACATCCACCCGCTCGAGCACCTCACCGCCCTGCCGGACTCTCACCGCCGCCTGCCCGCCGGCGTCGGCCAGCCAGACGGCCCCTTCAGCGTCCAAGCAGATTCCGTCAGGCAGGCATCCCGGGACCGAGGCCCACTGGCGCTTGCCGGTTAGCCCGCCCGAGCCCAGGTCGAATGACGTGAGGGCGGCCCCGAACGTTTCGGCGACGATCAGCGTCTGACCGTCGGGTGTGATGACCGAGCCGTTCGGGAACCTCATGTCCGTGTCGGCGACCCACGCCGACCCGTCCGGCTCGACGCAGATGATCTGGGAGACGGACGGCTTGGGTATCCCGCCGATGTCGCAGGTGCCCAACCAAGCCCGGCCCGAGCTGTCGACAACCATGTCGTTGGGAGGGAACTCAGCCACACCGGTCAGGTCGGCGTGTATCCGAACCTGCCCCGAGGCGGGCACCGCTACCACGGCGGCGGGCACGCCTCTCGCCACGAGGAGGGTCCCATCGGGGAGCCAGCCCAGCCCTGACGGGGAACCTTCGATGGCAGCAACAGTTTCACATCGGCCGTCCATGTCGACGGTGAGGACCTCTCCCGCGGGGACGTCGGAGAACCACAGCCGGTCCTCTCGCCAGCGGGGCCCCTCCAGGAAGGCCCTGCCCTCCACCAGCACCTTCGTATCCATCGGCGCAGTTTGTCATCTGCTCCCAAGGTGACGGGTCACCGGACCAGTCGGAAGAACGTCCGGACCTCCTCGACGAACCGCTCCGGTTGCTCGAAGGCGGCGAAGTGACCGCCGCGTTCGGGCTCGCTCCAGTAGCGCAGGTCGGTGAAGCGGCCCTCCACCCAGCGACGCGATGGCCGGAAGATCTCCCTCGGGAACCGCGTCACCCCGGAAGGAACCTCGACGGGAGCGAGATTGGGCCTGTTGAAGCTCTCCCAGTAGATGCGGGCGGCCGAGGCGCCACTGCGGGTCAGCCAGTACATGGACACGTTGTCCAGCAGCTCGTCGCGGCTGAGCACGTTCTCCGGATGCCCGTCGCAGTCGGTCCACGACCAGAACTTCTCCACGATCCAGGCAGCCTGGGCGGAAGGAGAGTCGACCAACCCGTACCCGATGGTCTGAGGACGGGTCGACTGTTGCTTCGAGTAGCCCGAGTCCCAGCGGTCGTAATGACGCATGGCCTCCAGAGCGTCCTGCTCCTGGACGGTGAGGTCCTCGGTGCTGGACGGAAAGGCGATCGCCATGTTCACGTGGATGCCGGCCAGGGAGGCGGCGTCGATGGCGGCCAGGGCGGTGGTGACGGAGGCACCCCAGTCACCTCCCTGGGCTCCGTAGCGCTGGTAGCCCAGCCGGGCCATCAGCTCGGCCCAGGCGGCGGCGATCCGCTCGACTCCCCATCCGGTCTCGGTGGGCTTGTCGCTGAAGCCGAACCCGGGCAGGGCCGGGCAGACGATGTGAAATGCGTCGGAAGCGTCACCGCCGTGGGCGACCGGATCGGCAAGAGGGCCGATCACCTTGTGGAACTCGACGACGGAACCGGGCCAGCCGTGGGTGAGGACCAGGGGTAGGGCCCCCTCCTCGGGGGACCGCACGTGGAGGAAGTGGATTCCGAGGCCGTCGAGCACCGCCCGCGAGCTGCCGAAGCCCATGAGCATCGACTCGCAGCGACGCCAGTCGTAGTCGTCGGCCCAGTAGCGGCACAGCTCCTGGGTGTAGGCGAGCGGGATGCCCTGCGACCAGTCGGCGACCGGCTCCGCCTCGGGCCATCTTGTGCGCCGTAGCCGCTGACGCAGGTCGTCGAGGTCCGCCTGGGAAACTTCGATCGGGAAGCTCTCGACGTCCTTGCTCATCGCTCCTCCATTCGCCCGTCCAGGCGACGCCAACGTATCGGGGGCGCCGGCCCGGGGCCCTCACCCGAGGGTGTGCATCAGCCACACGTTGGGTTCCCAGTAGGCCCCCAAGTCCTTCTCGCGGTCGACGTCCACGACAGCGAGTCCGCCGGGGAAGACATACCGGTCGGATTCAGGGAAGGCCATCCCCGTCCAGGCCTCCCACTCATGCACCGACCCGGTGATCCTCATCGACTCCGGGAGGGCGGGGCCGATGGCCGCCCCCATCCCCGTATGCACCCGGATCCAGGGGTCGAGTGGCGCGCCGTCGGCTCTGACCCAGCGTACGTAGCGGTCGATGGGCGTGAGCGGGTACCGCTCCTTCCAACTCGGACGCACCGGGGCGATCAGGGCCGGAAGCCCTGCGGCTCGCCCGATGTCGGCCATGGCGGCCAACAGGACCGGGGCCAGCCCCCGCCGGCGGTGGCGGGGGGGAATCTCCGCCGCCAGGGCGCACAGGGCAGTGGGCTGGGCCCCAGTCTCCCGGAGGTGGAACCCCGCCACGATGCTGGCGTCGATACCAGGTCCGAGGTCGTCGGGCACCCCGCTCCAGGCCACTGGGATGGTGTGGCCCTCGGCCAGCACCTCGTCGGCCGATTCGTCGTACAGCACGAACTGATAGTCGGGGAACTCTGGATAGAGGCGATCCCAGTAGCGGTTGAGCACGTCGCCGTGCCGGTTGTACTCCGGCCACACCTCAGCCGAGAGACCGACGATCCGGTCCCAGAGCTCCGGCCGCTCGGAGAAGCGGAACCGCAGGATGGCCATGGGCCCAGTGTCCCACGGGCCTGCGCCCGTAGCCTGGCCGGGTGGCGCTGGCCTCGCTCCGACCTCTGCGACGTCGTTCCTATGCCCTCGTGTGGTCAGCGGCACTCGTGTCCAACATCGGCTCGTGGATGCAGACGGTGGCCGTCGGCGTATACGTCACCGCCCGAACCGGCAGGTCCGGCTGGACCGGGGTCGTCGCCGCCGCCGCCTTCCTGCCGATCGGGCTCCTCTCGCCGGTGGGCGGAGCACTGGCTGACCGACTGGACCGCCGGCGATGGCTGATCCTCACCACCATCGGCGAGACGGCCTTCGCCGCCGCTCTGGCCGTCGTGGTGGCGGCCGGCCGGCCGAGCCCCGGAGTCGTCACCTTGCTCGTATTCGGCGGCGGAGCCACCGCCGCCATCGGCTTCCCGGCCTACCAGGCCATGCTGCCCGACCTGGTTCCCACCGACGAGCTCCTCGCCGCCGTCTCTTTGTCCTCCGCCCAGTTCAACCTGGGACGGGTCGTTGGACCGGCCCTGGCGGGGATCGTCATCGCCACCGCCGGATACCAATGGGCCTTCGCGGCCAACGCCGCCTCGTTCATCGCCGTGATCGCTGCCCTGCTGGCCGTCAGGCTCCCCCCGCCACACCCAGCGGCCCAGGAGCGCTTCCTGCGTCGGCTGATCGAAGGCGCCCGGGCGGCGCGAGACGATGCCGCCTGCCGAACGGCCGTGGCGATGATCGCCTTGGTGGCGGTGACGGCTTCGCCGTTCATCGCCCTCGTCCCCGCCGTGGCGCTGAAGATCTTCCACTCCGGCTCGCGGGGCACTGCGGTGCTGGTGACCGCCCAAGGGGTGGGTGCCGTCGCCGGAGCCCTGGCCCTGGCCCCTCTCGCCCAACGACTTGGTCGGCGACGGGTCCTGTCCGCCGCCCTGCTAGGGGTATGCGTCGCCCTGGTCGGATACGCCGCCTCCCCCACCCTGGTGGTAGGCGCCATCTGCATCACCGCCCTCGGGGCGGCCTACATCGGTGTCCTGTCGGGCCTCAACACCACGATCCAGCTGCGAGCCCCGGTCGCCGTCCGAGCCCGGGTGCTTGGTATCTACATGATGGCCCTTGGGGTGCTGTATCCCGTCGGCGCGACCGTCCAGGGGTGGGTCGCCGACTACGTGGGCCTGCGCGAAGTCACCGCGGGAGGCGCCGCCGCTCTGGGGTTGGTCGTCCTGATCCGCTGGCGCAGGGTGAAGATGGCCCTGCCTGAGTCGGGCGAGGGCTTTGCCCAAACCATTGACGAGCCTGCCCCGGGCTTCGTATCCGGTCAGGCGGCCGACGAGCTCCGGCTCCGTGCGGAGTCGATCCAGCGGTCCACCTCGGCCCAACGCTCGTCGAGCCAACTCACGAGCTGATCCCCTCCGGGCGGCAGATCTTCCGACTCGTAGGCCCACACCCGCAGGGAGATCCTCGCTTCCACCGGAAGGTCGCGGAAGATCTCGACCGGCCGCTCGATCCTCCCCATGCCCTGATGACCGAGGATCACCACCTGCCCGGCCGGGGCCCCCTCCAGAGCGGCCAGCGTGCCCGCCGGGCGCACCGGCAGCACGTTGCGGAGCCGCTCCACCCTCCGGCCCCGACGGGAGTCCCTGCGGTGGACCGACGCGATCCGGCGCTGCCGGCGGCGTCGGGTGAAGTTGCCCCCCTCGGGAAAGATAAGCAGAGCGTCCCCGTCCGCCATGCCGGCGGCCAACCGGCTGATCTCCGCCACCACCCGGTGGCGTCCGTGCGCCGGGACGAAGACCACCGGGAGGCGTCTCCCCAGCACTCCGATCACCGGGTCAAGCGACAGTCGTTCGTCCATCACGATGCGGGGCTGTCGTCCGAGCCTCAGCAGCTCGCGCACGATGAGGAACGAGTCCGCCACCCCGCCGTGACGGGCGAGGACCACCACCGGCCTGGTCACGTCTCCCAGCACCGCCTCGCCATCGCCCGAGTCGTCGTAGGCCACGTCGACCTCGAGTACCGCCGTCGCTCGTCGGTAGAGGCGGTCGAGGAACCACCAGGCGAGCCGGTAGTGGTGCCGGCGCGCCGCATCCGTGTGCAGGCGCCGACCGCATCCGTGGTACAGCCACAAACCGGCGCAGGCCAGGACGGTCAGGCAATCGTGGACGAGGTAGTGGATGGCGAGCACCAAGATTCTGATCGGCCGCCGCCGGCCACAGAGCGGGCTGGCCGCCGCGGCCAGGACGGCCAGGCCCGGAGACAGGACCAACACCAGGCCGGTTGCGACGAACAAGATGATCACGGCCACCCCCCGCGGCAGCTTGGCGGCCTTCCTGCCGGTCATCGTCGATCCTGCTGATGACTCAGGTAGTCCACCGTGGCCTCGTACGAGCGGCGGAGTCGGTCGGCGACGGAGGTGGCGTCTCGGTAACGAAGTTGGCTGCGCAGATCCGAGGGGGGAGGTCCGGCCGGCAACACGTGGACCTCGACTCCGGAGGGGATGTGGGACATGTCGGTGGCGAAGCGGTGACGACGGGCCACCTCAAAGGCGACCAGGCCAACCTCCCATGGTCGGCGAGGAGGCTCGAGCATCGAGCCCGCTCGGCCCACCTGCAGGACGTAGACGGTGCGGGCCCCGGCGGCCACAGCTCGGCTAAGAGGAATGCTGTTGACGATGCCCCCGTCGTAGAAGTGATGGTTTCCGACCTTGACCGGCGGTAGGAGCCCCGGCACTGCGCAACTGGCCATGACCGCATCGACCGCCGGGCCCATCTCGAACCAGTGCTCGGTCGCATCCTCGATCCGGGCGGCCACGCACTGAAAGGGAAGGGGCAGCGACTCGATTCGAGTGTCGGCACCCACCGCATCCGAGACCAGCCGGCGGAGCTCGCCGATGCCATGAAGGCTCACCCCCGTACGGATCAGGTTGACCACTCGACCCAGCAGCGAGCCGGCGAAGACGTCCGTGGCCCTGACCTCCGACCACAGCGCCTCGAGCCGCTCCACCGCCACCTTCGAGGGCTCGGCGGCCACGGCCACGCCGTTGAGGGCGCCCACCGAGGTCCCGAGGACCATGTCCGGCTCGATACCCGCCTCGAACAACGCCCGCAGCATTCCGACCTGGGCAGAACCCAGCAGGCCTCCCCCACCGAGGACGAAGGCGCACGATCCGGCGGCCATGGCCCGGTTATGCCCACCCGCACGGCGGCCCACCCTGACCAGGGCTCGCGCCCCCAGCGGCGGCGGCGGCACCCGGTCCCCTTGCGGCGTCCCGCCACAATCCCTAAAGTCGAGCGAGTCACTCGGGATTAGCGACTGGAGACGACGTGGACGGCTACATCGTGCTGGGGAGCGCCGTGGTCGGAATCCTGGTCGGTCTGACCGGCGCGGGCGGAGGCGCGTTGATGACGCCGATGCTCATCCTGCTGTTCTCGATCAAACCGTCCACGGCCATCTCATCCGACCTGGTGGCGGCCCTGGTCATGCGCCCGGTGGGCGCAGCCGTCCACCTCGGCCGGCGGACAGTCAACCTCCGGCTGGTGGCGTGGATGTCGGCCGGCTCGGTGCCGGCCGCCTTCGCCGGCTCCTACGTCCTGCACCTGTTCGGGGCCACCAGGACCGCCGAGCACAACGTTCAGGTGGCGCTGGGAGCGGCCCTGCTGGCCGGGGCGGCTGCCCTAGGGGCCCGGCGCCTCCTCGATCGCCGCACCGGCCAGCGCCGCCTCGCTGCCGTCGGCGAGGTCAGGATCCGTCCCCTGGCGACGATGGCGATCGGAGTGCTCGGAGGGCTCGTGGTGGGCGTCACCTCGGTCGGTGCCGGGTCGCTGATGATCGTGCTGCTGATGTTCGCCTACCCGGTGCTGGGAGCCAACCAGTTGGTCGGAACAGACCTGACCCAGGCCATTCCGCTCACGGCGGCCGCCGCCCTTGGCGCCGTGCTGTTCGGACATGTCGCCGTTCCGGTCACCACATCGATCATCGTTGGCAGCGTGCCCGCCGTCCTGGTCGGTTCTCTCCTCTCGTCTCGCGTTCCGGACCAGTACCTCCGCCCGGTCATCACCCTGGTGATCCTGGCGTCGGGCCTCAAGTACGTGGGTCTCGGCGTCCACCAGCTCGGCCTGGCCCTGGTTTCGATGGTCGCCGTCCTGGTCGGCGTGCTTATCGCTCGATCACGAAAGCGGGTCATCAGCCCCGCCCACCAACGGGAGCTGCAGCCCGCCCAAACCGCTTGACCTCCCCAGCCACCCGCCTGCAACCTTTCGGACCCGATGAGCGGTGTCTTCGCCGACGACGTGGCGGTGACTCGGGTCGCCCCCGGCCGCTATGCCGCCGTCCTCGACCACAGCTGGGACCTCGTGCCGCTCCCGCAAGGGGGAATGATCGCCTCGTTCGGCTTGCGGGCGGCGGCGAGCGAGGTCTCTGAGCCCAGCCAAGAGCTGCGCAGCCTCACCACGGTCTTCGCCGGCCAGGTGGCCGCCGGTGAGCTGGACATCGAGGTCGAGATCCTGCGCCGCGGGAGGTCAGCGACCCAGCTGGTGACGACGGTGCGCAATCCGGGCTCCCAAGCCGGCGCGACCACGGTCGCCGTGTTCGGCTCGCGCCGCCGGGGCCCGACCTTCGTCGACGTCTCGCCGCCGCTCGTCCCACCGCCCTCCGATTGCCCTTCGTACCGGCAGGAGCCTCCGCCAGGAGTCGAACCGTTCGAGCCGCGCCCCTTCTGGACCCGGGTCGAGGGACGCCAGGCGCTGGGCCATGCTCCCTGGGAGGAATACCAGCCCACCGGATCCGAAGTCGCCACCTGGCTCCGCTTCGATGACCCGCCTTTCCTCGAGGACGGGAGCCTCGATCCGCTCGGGGTAGTGACGCTCGCCGATCGGATGCCCGGCTGTGTGGGCGAGCGCATGGGCCCCGGGGGGGAGCCCTGGTTCGCACCCAGCGCCGACCTCACCGTGCACCTCTACGAGCCGGTTCGCACCGAGTGGATCCTGGCCCATGACCGCGCCCGCTGGGCCGACGACGGGTGGGCCTCGGCCGAGTCGACCCTGTGGGACGAGGATGGAAACCTGATCGCCTTCGCCACCCAGATGATGATCTTCACCTACCTGACCCCCTGATCCTGGGTCCGGCCGCCTCGAGGGTGACATGGCCCGCTAGGTTCGGGCCATGCGATACGTCGAAGTGGGTGGGGCTCGGGTCTCGGTCCTCGGTCTCGGATGCTGGCAGTTCGGATCACGCGAGTGGGGCTACGGGCGAAGCTACGCCGAGGACGAAGCCGGCAAGATCGTCGGACGCAGCCTCGACCTCGGCATCAACTTGATCGACACGGCGGAGATCTACGCCTTCGGCCAGTCGGAGCGGATCGTGGGCCGAGCCATCGCCGGCCGCAGGTCCGAGGCGTTCTTGGCGACCAAGGTGTTTCCCGTCCTCCCACTCGGACCAGTGGTCCACCAGCGAGGCCGGGCCAGTGCCCGTCGGTTGGGTGTCGACTCCATCGACCTCTACCAGATCCACCAGCCCAACCCGACCGTTCCGCTCAGGATGCAGATGGGCGGAATGCGACGGTTGGTGGACGAAGGAGTCGTTCGCCATGTCGGCGTCAGCAACTTCACCTTGGACCGTTGGGTAGAGGCGGAAGCCGCCTTTGGTGGCGCCGTTCTGTCCAACCAGGTGCAGTTCAGTCTCGTCCGTCGGGACCCGCTCACCGACCTGGTCCCGTGGGCCCAGGATCATGGGCGACTGGTGATCGCCTACAGCCCCCTGGGCCAGGGACTGCTCTCGGCCCGTTACGACGCCACCAACCCTCCGCAGGGCGGGATCCGAGCCATGAACCCCCACTTCCTACCGGAGAATCTGGCCCGGGCCCACGACCTTCTCGGCGCGCTGCGTGACATCTCCAAGGCCCACGACGCCACCCCCGCCCAGATCGCACTGGCCTGGGTGATCCGACGACCCAACACCGTAGCCATCCCCGGGGCTAGCAGCGTCGAGCAGGTGGAGCGCAACGCAGCTGCGGCCGAAATCGACCTCTCCGAGGAACAAGACCAGCAACTCACCGCCGCCGCCGAGGCCTACCGGCCGGTGGCCGGAGCGTCCGCCCTTCCTCGGCTCCTCCGGCGGCGGCTGCCCTTCTGATTGCCTCGGATCCTCGGCTCCACTACCAGCCGACGGCCCCATCAACCAGCTCTCGGATCAGGTCGGCGTGTCCGTTGTGACGGGCGTATTCCTCAACCATGTGGACGTAGATCCATCGCAGCGAGCAGGGCCGGCCCCGACGGCTGCCAACATCGTCAAGTGAGAAGCGGGCCGCGTTATCTCGACTCTGTTGGCACTCCGTCTGCCACAGCTCCAGGTCGTGGCCCCAATCGGCTTCCTCCAAGGGGGAGAAGTCACTGTCGTCGCCCTGCCCGTCCGCTTCCGGCCGGACGAACAGGGTCGGCGTGTCAGGCCTGCTGAGGAGCGTGCGGGTGAACCAACCCCTCTCGACCTCCGCCATGTGGCGCACCAGCCCGTGCAGCGAGAGCTTGGAGCTCGGTATGGGCCGAGACTTGCGCCTGAAGTCGTCCAACCCCTCGCACTTCAGCAAGAGGGTCGCCCGATGGAACTCGAGCCACGCCTCCAGCATCGCTCGCTCGCCCAGGACGAAGGCTCGGTGCGGCGCGGATCCACGATGTCGTCGACCACGTCCCCCATGCTCCTTGGCCTGTGGGCGAGCTGGCTAGTCCGGTGCGGTAACCCCCGGCTCCCCGATACCCCTGTAGGGTATCATGACCTCCTCGGTCGACACGGAGGAACGGAGTGCCCGGCTACAGCCAGGACAAGCAGGCTCTCGGCCGGCGCCTGCGACGAATCGAAGGCCAGATCAGGGGCCTGCAGCGCATGGTGGCCGAGGATGTCTATTGCATCGACGTGCTGACCCAGATCTCCGCCGCCACCCGGGCGCTGGAGTCGGTCGCCCTCGAGCTCCTCGAAGACCACCTTGGACACTGCGTGGCCGAGGCCATCGCCCAGGGTGGCCCCGAGGCCGATGCCAAGGTCCACGAGGCCCGCCAGGCGATCGAGCGCCTGGTCCGCTCCTGATGTCCGCTCTCCTGGCGCTGTCTGCCGGCGGAGCAATCGCAGACGTCGGCCGCTCACTGCGCGAGGCGTTCTTCATGTTCTGGGAGACGCTGTGGCCCTTGGTGCTCGGGTTCGGTCTGTCCGGAGCAGTTCAGGCCTTCGTCTCCCACGAGCAGATGGAGCGCAATCTTCCGAACCACCGTCCCGCCGCCGTGGCCCGGGCGGGGATCTTCGGCATGGTGTCGTCCTCTTGCAGCTATGCCGCGTCCGCCATGGCCAAGTCCTTGTTCCAAAAGGGAGCTGACTTCACATCGGCCATGATCTTCATGTTCGCTTCGACCAACCTGGTCGTCGAACTCGGCATAGTGCTGGCCATCCTCATGGGCTGGCAGTTCACCGTCGCCGAATTCCTCGGTGGACAGATCATGATCGTCCTGCTCGCAGTGGTCGGTGGGCTCGTCCTCCGCCCGGACCTGGTGGAGGCGGCAAGGCGCCGGCTCGGCTCGGGCCGAAACGACACCGGCCACGACCACGCCGACATGTCCGGAGTTACGGAGACCCGCCAAGCCGAGCTCGACGAGGAACCATGGCGGGTGAAGCTCACCTCCAAGGCAGCCTGGGCCGACGCCGCCAGCTACACGATGGCGGACCTCACAATGCTCCGGCGGGAGATGGTGATCGGCTACGCCGTCGCCGGCTTTCTCGCCGTCCTGGTACCGAACAGCGTGTGGCACACCGTCTTCTTGAGTGGTCACGGTTGGGGGACCTCAGTGGAGAATGTCCTGGTCGGCCCGGTCATCGCCTTCCTGTCCTTCGTGTGCTCGATTGGCAACGTGCCGATGGCGGCGGCCCTGTGGAAAGGGGGAATCAGCTTCGGCGGGGTGATCAGTTTCATCTTCGCCGACCTGGTGGCCGCGCCCCTCGTCCTCATTTACCGCCGCTACTACGGAGGACAGCTGACCCTGCGCCTGGTCGGCCTGTTCTGGGCCGTGATGGCCGCGGCGGGGCTCGTCGTCGAGCGGGTGTTCTCGGCGGCGGATCTCGTTCCCCGCCGCCGGCCAACGCAGATCGCGGCCACCTCCTTCCATTGGAACTACACCACCTTCCTGAACATCGTCTTCATCGTCGTTTTCGCCCTTCTTTACTGGCTCTACCGAAATCGCCAGCGTCTGGGGGGCGGCGCCGGCTACGCCATGGATCCGGTGTGCGGCATGCAGGTGCGCATTTCCAACGCTCCGGCCCATCGGCGCCACGCCCACCACGAGTACTGGTTCTGCTCGGACCATTGCGCCTCCCGCTTCGACCGAGACCCAGCCCGCCACGGGTCAGAGTCCTCGCCCGAGAACGCGAACCACCAGAGAATGGAGGAGTCGGAAATGGCAGTTGATCCCGTCTGCGGCATGACCGTGGATCCAGCTACCGCAGCGGCGGTACGGACACACCTGGGTCGCAACTACTTCTTCTGCGCGCCGGGGTGCGCCGAGGCCTTCGAAGCCGAGCCCGACCGCTACCTCGAGGGCTCCACGCCCGAGTCCCAACCCTGAACAGCCCTATCGAAGCGACCGCTTGGGCTAGGGGGCCTGATGGCAGCTCCCCGGCTCGGCCGAGCCGCGCAGCGCAAACAGGGGGACCCGGTAGCAGTACTTCTGGCCGGCTTGAGTCACATTCACCTGTCCATAACCCTGCTGATCGCCTAGGGAGATTCCTTGAGCGGCGAGCCGAGCCCGGTCGGCCTCCAACTCGTCCAGCTCGGACTGTTGGGTCCGGCGGGCCACCATCACCCGCTCGGCCACCGTCGCCGTAGGCGGCGGCGGGGCCACCGGGCCGAAGCCGGCCACGGCGTCGAGCGTGGCAGCCAGTCTCCGACTGGCGGTGTAGGACTCGACCGCCTGGCGCTGGCGGGCGGCATTGTGGGCGGCGCCGACCGTGACTGCCGCCACCACGGCGCCGACGACCACGACCGGAGCAGCGAGCCACCACCACCGTCTAGTGGCCCATACGGCCAGCAGCGGCGGAACCACCAAGCCCAAAGCGATGATGGCGAGGCCAAGCCCCGCGGTGGCGTGGTCCGCTGAGGAGCACGACTCGTCCAAACCGCACAACGACCCGATGAAGGCCACGACCACCCCGGCGGCGGCGATGACCAGCCCGGCGAATATCACCACCGCCGCAACAGGAGTTGACCATCGGGGCCGCGGCACCATCAGGCAGGGTTATCGGCAGTCAGGTCGCCAACTTGTCCCCAGCGGCGTCGGCCAGCCTGGCTCCATCCCCACGACGTTAGCGACCGGGCCGCGGTGCGCATCGTCGCCGCTCGACAGCCCGACGGGCGCCGGTGCGGGGGGCGGAGTGGAGGATGAACCGGTCCGGCCTCAGGGTCTGCGTGGCCCGGGACGGCCGGCTTCGGCGTGGTGGAAGGCACCTATGTTGACAGCGCGGGAAGGAGTTCTGGGCCGTCGCACGAGGCCGCCAGGCCCTGATCATCGAGCTCCGAGGGGACCACTATCGACGCATAGTGCTGCGGCTCGCCGACCCCGACCGGTTGGCGGGCGAAGTCCGCGCCGCCCTGCCCGGAGATCGGACCTGACCCGGACGATCACCCCATGCCGTGCCCCCGGTCCGCCACCGGATCGGTGACAATAGGGCTTATGAAGGCGATGCGACGCCGCGACTTCCCGGTCGAATGGATCTCGGTGCACGGTCACGACCTCGCGTTTCGGCGCGGCGGCGAGGGCCCGGTGGTGCTGTTCCTGCACGGAATGGCCGGTAGCTCCGGCACCTGGATCCCTGCCATGCAGCTCCTCCACAGTGACTACACCGTCCTGGCCCCGGACTTCCTCGGGCACGGCAAGTCAGCGAAGCCCGCCGGCGACTACTCCTTGGGAAACCATGCCAGCGGGATCCGCGACTTCCTTCACGTCCTGGGTGTCGAGCGGGCCACCGTTGTCGGTCAGTCCTTCGGGGGCGGGGTGGCCATGCAGTTCGCCTACCAGTTCCCCGAACTCTGCGAACGACTGGTCCTGGTCGACGCTGGCGGTCTTGGGCGCGAGGTCAGCTGGATCCTGCGGCTCGTGACCCTGCCCGGGGCCGAATACCTGATGCCCGCCGTATTCCCCTCTTTCGTGCGGGGGTGGGGTGACGCGCTCTCCGGGTTCTTGCGAGACCGAGGGATCCGCCAAGCGCGGGCCGCCGAGATGTGGCGCGCCTACCGATCGCTCATGGAGCCCGAGACGCGCCGGGCGTTCGTCCGCACCGTGCGAGGGGTAATCGACCCGGGCGGCCAATCGGTCAGCGCCCTGGACCGTCTCTACCTCGCCTCGACCATGCCGACGCTCATCGTTTGGGGCGACCAGGACAAGATAATTCCTCCCGTTCATGCCCACCGCGCCCATGAGGCCATCCCGAACAGCCGGTTGGAAGTGATGGAGAACGTGGGCCACTTCCCCCACGTGGAGGACCCCGTCCGCTTCGCAGAGATTCTCGTGGACTTCATGCGGACGACCGAGCCAAGTGCCGCCACACCGGAACAACTTCGGCAGCTGCTGCGTCGCGACGCCGGGTGACGCGGCGCCGGCACCGGAATGCTCTGGTGTGTTCGATATTGGCTGGGGTGACCGCCGGGTGCGGCACGGGGGGCTCTCCTAGCACCGGCCCGCATTTCAGCCTGGGGCGTCTGCCGGGGTCGTGTCAGGTGCGCGCTGGTGGCGGATGGCCGGCGAGCGTGCCTGTCCGCGTGGTGACCAGGGGGCCGGAGCGGGCGGTGATTGTGGGGGTCTGCATCGAGGGGAACGGTCCACTTCCGTTCGCCCTTGACACCGGGGCGGTGGGCTCCTTCATCAGCACTGCCACCGCAGCCCGTCTCGGACTGTCCTCGTCCGGCGCCAGCCGCCCGGCAGCCGGGGTGGGCTGTTCGGAGACCACCACAACCCTTGCTCTGGCGGCGTGGTCGGTCGACAACATCGAGCTCGCCCCGCAACAAGTCCTCTCCGGGTACATGCACCCGTTGGGCAGCCTTACCCTGGCAGGCATCTTGGGCGCCGATGTGCTCAGACGCTTCGGGGCCATCGGGCTCGACTACCGGAGCCAGACCCTCTCCCTGGCCGCCCCGGAGGGCCCACCGCCGCCCCAGGCAGCCGCGATCACCCGTGGGCCCGTCGCCCCGGCGACCGACGCCCTGGTTCAGTCAAGCGACCCGGAGCCGGTACCGGTCTCCCTGGTCGAGGGACAGCGGCGAACCCAGGTGCTCGCCCCGGTCGAAATCGCCGGCAGCACTCGATCCTTCGTCGTTGATACGGGCGCGGGCACGAGCGTGGTGTCACCACTGGTGGTGCGGGACGGCCACCTCTCGGCTGCCGGCCCACCCCAGACACGGGACGCGCTCGCCTGCACGGTCACCGCTGAGCCGGTGCGCACCGGGCCCTGGTCGGTGGGCTCCGTGAGGCTGCCATCCCAAGTCGTAGTGAGCGACCCGCTACCAAGCCCGTCACTCGGCGGCCTGCTCGGCAACGACGTGCTCTCCCGCAACGGGCGGATGGTGTTGGACTTCGCCGCTGCCACTCTGTACCTGAACCCTTGACCCCCGGCGTGGCCGTCGCCGTCACCACACCTTGGGCTCATCCGATCGCCGGGTAGAAGGCCTCGGGCCAGGCCGCCCCTGGACCTCTCCGATCCGGTGTCCGCCCCGGTACCGTCCGACCATGCAGTCGGACTCGAAAGCGGGCCAAGGCGGCCCACCCCGGATGTTCGTGATGGTTGGTCTGCCCGCAGCAGGCAAGACCAGCCGGGCCCGTGAGCTTGCATCGGCGTGGAGTGCTCTGCGTCTGACTCCGGACGAGTGGATGATCCCCCTCTTCGGGCAGGAGCAGCCCGAGGGCAAACGCAATGTGTTGGAGGGCCGCTTGATCTGGCTGGGCCTGTCGGCGTTGCGCATCGGGGTCAACGTCGTGCTCGACTTCGGCGTATGGGGCAGAGACGAGCGTTCGGCGCTGCGAACGTTGGCCGCCTCGGTCGGGGCCACTTGCGAGCTGGTCTACCTGCAGGTGGATGAGGACGAGCAGTGGCGGCGGGTTCAGACGCACCCCATCGCCGACGACGCGACCAGGTTCGAGATGACCCGGGCGGACCTGCAACGTTGGCGGGAAGGCTTTCAGCCCCCTGGTGCCACCGAGCTCGAGGCAACGGAGATCGACCCACCACCGGCCGGGTTCGAGTCGTGGGAGGCGTGGGCGGCAGAGTGGTGGCCGACCTCGCTTCCGGACCGCCGCTTACAGGGCCGGCATCGGAATGACGGTCGTCGGCGGTTCTGAGCTGGGGCCCGACCGGTCAGATCGCAGCATGAACCCCGGGCGTGTGACTCCCGAGTAGTTCTGCCATGTTCCCGGCGTAGAAGCGATCTCTCTCCGTCTCACCCGCCCCGGTCAGAGTTTCCTCGAACTTGGCCAGCGGGTCGCGGCCGCCTTCAGGGTGGGGGTAGTCGGTGGAGAACATGAACAGCTCGGCCCCGGCTTGTTCGATCATCCAACCAACGGGCTCTCCGGGGAACGGCGTGAACTTGAGGTGGCGCCGCACGTAGGCGGACGGCGTGTCGGCCAGCCGTCGCAGAGGTTCCTCGGTCCGGCGGAACGCCCGCTGCGCATAGTCGAGATGGTGCAGCCAGGAGACGACCCATCCCGCGCCCTGTTCGATGCAGCCTCCCCGGAGGGACGGGTGACGGTCGAAGACACCGTCGAGGATGAGGCTTCCCAGGAACACCGACGGCGAGTGGTGGATGGCCAGGTAGTCCTTGGAGCGGATGTTCTCTCCTCCCCCGAGGTGGTCGGTGACGGGCATGTCGTTGTTGTGGAAGGCCCGGTCCAACAGCCGCCCACCGCCCCCGACGTGGAGCACGAACGGCGTATCGGTCCTCTCCAGCAGGGACCAGAACTCGTCGAGGTCGGGGTGGGACGGAGATCGTTCGCCGGCCGCGGTCGACGGCACCATCAGGGCCGAGCAGCCCAGCGAGATGGCCTCCTCGGCGCAGCCGACCGCCCGCTCGGGGTCGACGAGTGGCACATAGCCCACCGGCAGGAGGCGAGGATCAGCCGAGCAGAACGCCGCCATGGCCCGGTTCTGGGCGCCGGCGCCGACGTACAAGAGGTCAAGGTCGGCGGCCAGCTCCGCCTGGTCCTCGTAGCGGCGGAGGCTACGGGGCAGCGAGAACATGGCGGTGGCGAAGGTGGCGAAAACCAGCTGGCCCTGGAACCCGAACAGGTCCAGCGCCCGGCTGCGCTCGGCCGGGTCGAACCCTCCGAGAGCCGCCCACCCCTTGTCGGTGAGCAGCCTCTGCTCGGCCTCGGCGGCAGCCCCGGGGTCCGCCCGGCGGGCGGCCGCTTTCGCTAAGGCGTCGTCCAACACCGGGGCCAAAGCCTCCATCCCCCGCCGCCTCAGCCGGGAGGCCTCGGCAGGGTCGAGAAAGCCATCCAAGAAGTCGGCCATCTCCATCACGTGGCTGTCGGCGTCGAGGATCACTCGGTCAGCGGCATAGGTCATCTGCTCCCCCTCCCAGCTCCATCCAACGGTGACATCTTGTCACCTAGGCCGGGGACGTGCCGGGGTCGCCCGGGATCGGCGGGCGGTGCCCCCGAAGTATGGGGGGGGAGGGGTGCGCGCCAGGGTTCGTGACGGCGATATGGCCGGGCAGCCTCGGATCCGGCCAGTGACGACCTGACCGGAGGGCCACCTGGCCCGGCGGGCGCCATCGCCGGCAACCCCCGTCGGTCCGGGCTGATGAAGGAGAATGAGTCATCCAACTAATGACCGTGCCCTCGTTCCTCGCGTACGTCCGTCGACGTCAGAGGTTGATGCTGTATGGCGGGACCATCCTCTTCGCCCTTGGGGTCCTGGTGCTCGTGACCCACCACTCGAACGCCGGCCTCAACATCTGGATTGGTGCCCTTGCCCTCGTTGGCGTCCTGCTGGCCCTGGGGACGATCCCGGGTAGACGATTGTTGCGGGACATTGGTCCTGCCCTGGAGGGCCCGTCGCGGACCATGGAACTTCAGACGTGGGGCTATCGCACCACTCGGTCACCGTATAGGAACCGCGTTCTGGCCACGCTCGATGACATCGGTAGCACCAACCGTGTACCGAAGTTCGAGCTCACGGCGACCTGGTTCACGCCAGGGATCGCACAGGGCCCGCACGGAGAGGCCGTCGTGTGCGGCGGGAAAGCTCGGGGCGATCCCCTATTGGCGGTTGGAGCTCAGGGCGCGGTACTGGGTCGGATCAGCAAGGTCCGGCCGGAGTAGGGACCGCCTCGGGCTTTGCGGCACACTGTCGTTCTGTGATGGAGTCCGCAGTCGTCTATGACGGCTTGCCGATCTCTAGCGGCGGGGCGCACGGGCTGGGGCATACCTCAGCCAGGGACGCTCTCGCCGCCTGGCTCAGCTTCCTGGAGGCGTGCACGGTCGCCTCGCCGATCGAGTCGTATTTTGACTTCCCCGCAACGCCGGGTCTGACGGTCGACGGTGAGGTCGCTCGGCTCATTGAACACCAGTTCCCGAGGAGTTCCAGCCGCCTCAAGCGCTTCCCGGTGCCGTGGGAGCGAATGGAGGCTGCCCTCTCCCTGTTCGAGTCGATCGAGCCGCAGCCCACGAACCAGTGGGGAATGGCGCCCGTGTGGCTGTGGTGCGCGGCAGACTTCCGACTTCGCTCCCCGATCGGTCCAGGCCTATGGCCTGGGCAGGACCCGGACCTTTTCGGCGACTTTCAGACGCCGACCGGGGTTACGCTGGGGGCTTCATCGACGCGGCTGGTCCTGCAGGCGAAGCGTTCGCTGGGTCTGAGCCTGAGCATCCCCATGGCGACCGATGCCGATCTGGACCTGATAGCGCCGTGGTTACAGGCAGCGCTGCCCATGACGCTCTCCTCGAAGCGCTGGACGCGGTGGACCCTGACTCGGGACAAGCGGTCGTACCGAGGCAGGAAGATCGTGCCCGGCACCAGGGCTTCTCGGTAGCCTAACGGTAGCCAGGGCCTCGACCACTCCCGGCTGGGGAGTCGACAGGAGCGCCCAGCCTGGCACGGCACCTGGGCGCGAGATCTGTCGTTAGGGGCGTTGGTGATGCACACGCCTCCCGAGCGTCCACAGACCGACGGCCAGGAGGCCAAGCGCGGCTGCCGGGGCTCCGAACAGGATGCCGCCCTCCACGATGGCGAGCAAAACAGTCGGGGGATACCGGAGGCCGCGCACGAGGCCCACAATGCCCCCGCTGAGACAGCCCACCACGGCGAACATCAGCAGAAGACGCCAGGGCATGGGCGGGAAGGCCACGGCCAATTCTGCTCCAGCGGGCGACCGCTGTGAGTCGGCCTCCCCGCTCTGGGCGGCCGGAGGGTAGCTGTTGGCGCCAGAGGAGAGCGGTGGCCACCTTGGCCGGTTACGGTCCTGGCGCGTGGGTACCCATCGCCGGCAGTCCAGACCGGTCTCGTGTGCTACCGATGAACGCAGGTCCATGGCGCCGTCTATCCAGGTGCGACCGTGTACCGGGAAGGAGCCAACGGTGAGCGACCAGACCTCGGAGGGCTATGCCCCGGTAAACGGATTGGACATCTACTGGCAGAGTCGCGGTAGCGGCGGCGTGCCACTGGTGGTCGTCCACGGTGGGTACGCCGTGATCAGCACGCTCGACGGGTTACTCGACAGCCTTGCCCGAGACCGTCGAGTCGTCGCCGTAGAGTTGCAGGGGCACGGTCACACCGCCGACATCGATCGTCCGTTCACCTGGGAGGCTTTCGGAGATGATCTCGCCGCGCTCATGGGCCATCTCGAGCTCGGTCGAGCCGATCTGCTCGGCTATTCCTTGGGGGCCGGGGCCTGCCTGCGGGCGGCAATCCAACACCCCGAAGCCGTTCGCCGGCTTGTTGTGGTGTCGTTTCCCTTTCGCCGGGACGGATGGTTCCCCGAGGTCCGGGCGAACTTCGACCAGATGAGCCACGAAGGGTTCCAGTTCATGCGGCATTCTCCGGTGTACGCGGCCTACGCGGAGGTCGCCCCGGACCCAGGCGGGTTCCCGGCGCTCATGGACAAGGTGGGTGACCTGACCCGGCGCGACTTCGACTGGGCTGATGACGTGAAGGCGATGACGGCCCAGACGATGCTCGTCTACGGCGACGCCGATAGCATCCCCACCAGTCATATCAGTGACTTCTACGGTCTGCTGGGAGGTGGGCTGGCCGACCCCGGCTGGGACGGTTCCACCCGTGGCGGGGCACGCCTGGCGATTCTGCCGGGGCTGACCCACTACGACATCTGCGGATCGTCCCAACTGAGGGCGGTGGTCGCCGACTTCTTGGCGCTGCCCTGAAGGGCGGAGGCGATTCGCTGCCGGCTAACACGGAATTTCCCGACTCGGGCGGGTCGCCGAGGCACGTCACAGCCGGCCGCCCCGACGCCCGACCTAGCGTGGGGA
>JAJPHE010000023.1 GCA_021325435.1 Actinomycetota bacterium
ATCCTGCTGTTCGACGAGGCCGACGCCCTGTTCGGCAAGCGCTCCGAGGTGCGCGACGCCCACGACCGCTTCGCCAACATCGAGGTGGCCTACCTGCTGCAGCGGATGGAGGCCTTCGACGGCCTGGCCATCCTGGCCACCAACCTGCGCTCCAACGTCGACGAGGCCTTCGCCCGCCGCCTCGACCTGGTCGTCGAGTTCCCGATGCCCGACGAGGCCTTGCGGGCCGCGCTGTGGGACCAGTGCCTTGGCCCGGTCGCCCCCCGGGCCGACGACATCGACCTGACCTTCTGCGCCGAGGCGTTCGTCATCTCTGGAGGCAGCATCCGGTCGGCCGCTGTCACCGCCGCCTACCTCGCCATGGAGGAGGGCCGGTCCATCGCCATGGTGGACCTGGTCCGGGCGGTGCAGCGCGAGTACCGCAAGCTGGGGCGGCTGGTCGTGCCGGCCGAGTTCGGCCGCTACCACCACCTGGTGTCGGCCTCCGGCTGACGCCGGCCGCGGGGCCGGGTCGCGGTTCTGCCTGATGGGGCAGGTCTTGCTTCCCTCAGGCCCGCCCGCCGGGCCTTTAGGCCCTAGGGCCCCAGGTTGCACCCTGAGATCGGTTGGCGACCCCTAGGAGGAGTGGCATGCCGAACTACCTGTCACCGGGCGTCTACGTCGAGGAGGTCGAAGCCGGTTCTCGGCCGATCGAAGGCGTAGGTACGGCCGTGGCTGCATTTGTGGGCCTCGCCGAGAGCGGGCCCTTCAACACGCCGACCCTGGTGACGAACTGGAGCCAGTTCACCCAGACCTTCGGTGGCTTCGCCCCGGGCAGCTACCTGGCCCATTCCGTGTACGGCTACTTCATGAACGGCGGCGGAGCTTGCTACGTCGTCCGGATCGGTGGCGACGGCAACGGCCACGTGGACGAGCAGGCCCGGGCCGCCCTGACGGCCGGTGCGGCTGCGACCGACGGCGCCAAGGTCGGCGGCTACCGCGTCCTGGCTCTCGAAGCGGGCGAGGCGGGCAACCACATCACCGTCGAGGTGGCCGACGCCAGCGAGGGCGCTCCCGAGGAGACCTTCAAGCTGGTCGTCAAGCGGGGCGGCAAGGTGGAGGAGACCTTCGACAACCTGTCCACCAAGAAGGGCCGCCAGAACGCGGTGACCGTGGTCAACGCCCAGTCGAAGTGCATCCGCCTCGAGGACCTCGGTCTGGCCAGCGAGCCGCTGACCCGCTCGGAGGTCGCCCTGGCCGGTGGCGGAGCCCCGGCGGTGGCGACGGTGAGCCTGGCCCCGGACGACTACGTGGGCGACTCCGCCGACCGGACCGGCTTCGGCGGCCTGGAGTCGGTCGACGAGATCACCATGGTCTGCGTCCCCGACCTGATGGCCGCCTACCAGCAGGGCGCCATCGACCTCGAGGGCGTCCAGGCCGTGCAGCTGGCCATGATCGCCCACTGCGAGCTGATGGGCGACCGGGTCGCCATCCTCGATCCGCCCCCGGGCCTCAACGCCCAGCAGATCAAGGAGTGGCGGGTGGACAAGGCGGGCTACGACTCCAAGTACGCCTCCCTGTACTGGCCGTGGGTCAAGATCTTCGACCCGAGCACCGGCACCAACACCCTGGTTCCGCCCAGCGGCCACATCGCCGGCATCTGGGGCCGTAACGACGACACCCGCGGGGTCCACAAGGCCCCGGCCAACGAGGTGATCAGGGGCGCCCTGTCCCTGGAGACCAACATCACCAAGAGCGAGCACGACCTGCTGAACCCGGTCGGCATCAACTGCATCCGTGCCTTCCCGGGCCGGGGCATCCGGGTGTGGGGCGCCCGCACCCTGTCGTCCGATTCGGCGTGGCGCTACCTCAACGTGCGGCGGCTGTTCAACTACCTGGAGGAGTCCATCCTCAACGGGACGGACTGGGTGGTCTTCGAGCCGAACGACCCGGCCCTGTGGGCCAAGATCCGCCGTTCGATCGCGGCGTTCCTCGTCAACGAGTGGCGCAAGGGCGCCCTGTTCGGCAACACGCCGGGCGAGGCCTTCTACGTCAAGTGCGACGACGAGACCAACCCCGCCGAGGGCATCGACGCCGGACAGGTGGTCTGCGAGATCGGAGTCGCTCCGGTCAAGCCGGCCGAGTTCGTGATCTTCCGCCTGTCGCAATACTCGGGCGGAACCAGCCTGGTCGCCGAGTAACCCGCCGAACGAAGGAGCGAACTAGATGGCAACGTATACCGATTCCACCTACGACACCGGCGTCGGCTGGTCGTTTGGCCTGGAGATCGACGGTATCGAGATCAAGGAGATCCAGGAGGTCGACGGCCTCAAGCTGGAGTCCGACGAGATCGAGCTCAAGCACAACACGCCCGACGGCAAGTACGTGAACAAGCGCCTTCCGGGACGCAAGAAGGCGGGCGAGCTCACCTTCACCCGTGGCGTCACCCACGACAAGGGTTGGGAGACCTGGATCAAGCACGTGTTCGACGGGAAGATGAAGGACGCCCGCAAGCACGGCACGATCAAGATCTACAACTACGAGAACGCCGTGGTGCGCGAGTTCGTGTTCCACAACGGGTGGCCCAAGAGCATCGAGTTCTCGAGCCTCAAGGCGGGCGACACCAGCCTCCTCACCGAGAAGCTCGTCATGGTGCACGAGGGCCTCGAGCCGGCGCCGTAAAAATGCGCCGAGTCTCCAACGGTTCGGCGGCAGTGGCGGTCGGGGAGCGGGGCGAGGAAGAGCTCCGCTCCCCAGTTGCCGCCCCGCCCGAGCCGCTTCGAACCGAGTTCGACTTCGAGCTGCCCCGGGGCTACATCGACGACAACGGGGTGCTCCACAAGACGGGCACCATGCGCCTCGCCACCGCCCGTGACGAGCTGCTGCCCCTCCACGACGACCGGGTCCGCGAGAACCCCGCCTATCTCACCGTCGTGCTGCTGGCCCGGGTCATCACCCGGCTGGGCGCCATCGAGGGAGACAACGTCCGCGCCGCCGTCATCGAGCGGCTGTTCGCGTCGGACCTCGCCTTCCTTCAAGATCTGTACCGCCGGATCAACACCGAGGGGCATACCCGGGCTGCGGTCACCTGCCCGGCCTGTCACGAGCGCTTCATGGTCGATCTGGCCGGTGGTGGCCTGGGGGAACAGTGACGTACGCAGCAGAACGGCTGTATGAGGAAGCTGCGTACGTCGCCTACCACTTCCACTGGGCGCTCGACGACATCCTCGACCTCGAGCACCCGACGCGCCTCCGCTTCGTAGAGGAGATCGCCAAGATCAACCGCCGGATCTCCGGCGAGGGCTGATCGTCCGTGGGTCTGGGCTCCCGTCTCCGCCGTCGGAGCGGCCCGGTCGACCGACCGGCCGACCCGGCCGATCGCCGCGGGACGCCACCGCCAGACGAGGCGCCCATAACCGCCGAGATGCTGGAGGCCCTCGGTCGCCGGGGGTGGCAGGAGGTGGGGCCCATGGGCTCCGCCATCCCGGAGATGCCGCTCACCCTGACGGTGGCCTTCGAGGAGGTGCTGCCCAGCCGCCGCCGGCCGAGCCCGGTGCTCATCGAGTCGCTGGGCCACGCCATCGACCCGGCCGGACCGGTCGGGCTGGTCGAGGGGGCGGTCCTCACCACGCTGGGCCGGGCTCCCGCTGCCGTACCGGCGCCGGTGAGACACTCAGGATCCGAGATGCCGGTGGTCGCCGTCGACCACCCCGATGCTGAGCCCTCCGACCCTCTGGTCTTCGATCCCCCGGCGCGCCGGCCCCTTCCCAGGCGCCCGGCGACCGAGGTCGCCACCGAGCGGCCTTCGGCTGATCCCGCAACCCCGCCCCCCGCGCCCACCACCACCGTCGTCAACGGGCCCGCTCCCGTCGACGCACCCCCCGTGGTGGCGGCGCCGGCCGCACCGACGATGATCCGGGCCGAGCCTCCCGCCGACCAGCTCGTCACCGAGCTCAGCGTGGCCCGCCTTCCCTCTCGGGGAGGTCCGCCCCACCCGTCACCAGAGCAGCCGTCGCCCGGCACCGCCACACCTTCGACGCCGCCTGCTCTCCGCCCCGTCGACGCCCCCGTCCCTCCGGTGCCGGCACCCCAGATGGCTCGGCCGGCCGATCGACCGGCGGCGGTGGCGCCCCCCCTCGGTCAGACCGAGGAGAGACAACCGGGTAGCGAGCCGGCGGTCACGCCGGCGCCCGCCGTGCGCCCGGAGGGGCCCGACTCGGGCGACACTGCTCCGCTCGACCTGGCGGTGCCGCCGGTTCGGTCGCTCGGTGAGCCGCCCGACCCGGCGGCTGGTCAGGCGTCCCCGGCGGCTACTCCGCTGCTGGGAGGGCGCCCGATCGCCAGCTCCGAACCCCGGCCTTCGACTCCTTCCCGCCAGGCCACCACGGCGGACCCCGCTCAGGCCGCGGCGCCCCCCCAGCCCGAGGCGCGCCGCAGCCGCTCCGGGCTCGGAGCGCCCATCGCCGCGGTGCCGTCCAGCGCCATCACCCCCGAAGAGCTGCTGGGACCCGCCGCGCCGGGCGCAGCCGGTCCCAAGGTTCCCCTGTCGGGCGGACAACCGACCGGCGCAGCCGTCGCCGGCGGCGTGGGTCCGGCCAACCAAGTCGCCCTCCCGCTGGCCGGCGCCCGGCCAGCCCCGGAGGCGGCGATCACCGGACACCGGGTGGGACAGCCGTGGCGCCGGCCGGAGGCCGCCGGGGAGGAAGCGATCCGACCCGACGAGGTCACCGAGCGCCTGGCCTCCGGTGAGCGGCGCCAAGACCTCCGGGGCCAGCCCCTTGCCGTGGTGGCGATCGAGCCGCTGGTCGAGCGGACCGTCCGCCTGGCCGAGACGGCGCTGTCCCGACCCCGGCGCACCGTGCCCCTTCTGGGCCAGGAGCGGCGCCCGCCCCTGCCGGCGCCCGCTCCTGCCGATCACGAAACGGTTCCGGTGCGGGCCGCGGTTTCGGCCCAGGTAGGTGTGGACCTGTCGTCGGTGCCGGTGGATCGTGGGGTCGAAACGGTCGCCCAGTCCCGGCGGCTGGCCGCCCAGGCCTACACCGACGACTCCGGCGTGCACATCCCACCGACGGTCGGCCGCCTCGACCGCTCGCCCGGGCGCGAGCTGCTGGCCCACGAGCTCACCCACGCCGCCCAGCGGATCGTGATGGGGTCCGTGCCCGACGAGCGCAGCCCCGCCGGCCGCCGCCTCGAAGCACAGGCCGACTCGGTGGCCGAGCGGCTGGCTCAGCTGCCCGCCGTCACCCCGTCGAGCCCACCCCGGCCCCGTGCCGGCGTGCCTGGTGCTGGTGGGCCCGGACCGGCCCCCACTGCCCTTCCGTCCCCACCGGCGGTCACCGTCCTCGCCGCCGCCCCGGCGATTACGCCGCCGGCCCTGACTCCGACTGCGCCGGCCGCGCCGCGCCTAACAGAGCTCGCCGAGCGCGCCGGTCCCGGCGAGGCGCCGACGGCTCCGCCGCAACGGCGAAGCGAACCCCCCCAGGCGCGCCCGTCCGGCCCGGAAGAGTCCCCGCGTCCCGTCGCCGTCTCGCCGGCCCTCGCCGGACTCGAGCGTCGGCTGGCCCAGCTGGAGGAGACGGCGTCGGCGGCGCTGGCCGCGACCGATACCGCTCCGGCCGCCGTCGGGTTGGCCAGCGCAACGTGGCAGTCCCCGCTGGCGGTGTCGGCGCCCGCCCCGGCCGCCCCGGCGGTGGCGCCCCCGGCGGTGCCCGCCGCCCCGGCCGCGGTGTCGAACGGGGTGCAGCGCAAGCCCACCGCCGACGGAAGCCCGTGGTCGGTCAAGCCGACCAACGCCGACCTCGAGCGGATGGCCCGGCTGCTCTACCCGGTGCTCCGCCTCGAGCTGGTGTCGGAGCTCCGAGAGGATCGTGACCGGGCCGGCCGGCTGTCCGACATTTACGGGAGGTGGTGACGGTGGCCGATCCGCTTACCGACCCTGCCCTCAGCGTCTACTTCGAGGTTTCGCTGGACACGGCCGCTCTCGGCCAGTGGTCCACCTGCTCGGGTCTGGGTCTGGAGATCGAGCACGACCCGAAGGCGACCGGGTCGGTTTCCACGTTCATGCACCACTTCACCGGGCGGATCAAGTACACCAACCTGACCCTGTCGCGCCCGGTCTGCCCCGACACCAGCAAGGTGATGACCTGGCTGTCGACGTTCTCGTCCATGCCGGTGCCGGGCACGGCCAGCGTCGCCGCCCTCGACACCGAGGGCAACCCCATCATGACCTGGGAGCTGTACGGGGTCGTCCCCGTGAAGTGGACGGGACCGTCGTTCGACTCGTCCAACCTGCAGATCGCCACCGAGACGCTCGAGCTCGCCTACACCGGATTCCTGTAAGGGGTGCCCCGATGAGCATGTCAGCCGGAGCCGGAGCCGGAGCGGCCGCCTCGGCGGCGGGGAGCCTGGTCAGCGCGTACATCCAGATCCTCCCGCCGGGCGAGGGACAGATCGACTTCCAGGTCAACCCGAACCAGTACCACGTCACCAAGCAGGCCCACTGGAAGGAAGACGCCCAGACGGCCAGCTCCGAGGCGGGCGCCCAGCAGTTCCAGGGCACCCAGGCCCGCAGCCTGTCGCTCACTCTGTTCTTGGACTCGTCGCTCACCCCGCCGTTCAACGTGACGCCGAAGATCCAGATGCTGCTGTCCACCTGCGACCCGACGACCGCATCCATCGAGGACGGCAACCCGGCCCCCCCGGAGATCCTGTTCGGCTGGGGCCTCACCGAGCCGTTCCGCGGCTACATCACCAGCGTCGACGTCACCTACTCGCTGTTCCGGCTGGGCACCCCGATCCGGGCCGAGGCCAACGTGTCGATCACCGAGGTGCCCCTGCCCCTGCCGGGCACCAACCCCACCTCCGGCGGCCTGGCCACCCGGCGCACCCACACCGTCGTCGCCGGCGACACCCTGGCCTCGGTCGCCCAGAAGGAGTACGGGCGACCGGCCCTGTGGCGGCCGCTGGCCGACCTGAACGGCATCGACGACCCGACCCGGCTGCGCCCCGGCACGGTGTTGATAGTCCCCGAGCGCTCCGAAGTGGAGAAGCTCGCCTGACATGTCCGTCCTCGGCATCTCCACCACCGACCTGATCGTCGAGGTCGGCGGCGCGCCGCTCGACCCGATCGTGTTCGGCATGCTGGTGTCGGCCGAGGTCGACACCAGCCTGTTCCTGCCCGACCAGTTCCGTCTCGTGTTCCGGGGAGGGCGGGCCGACGTCCTCGGGCTCGGCGCCCTGGACATCGCCGTGCCGGTGACCATCCAGATCACCGCCGGCGAGGAGCCGATCCCGATTACAGAAGGGGAGATCACCGCCGTCGAGATCGACTACGGGCCTCAGGGCAACCTCACCGTGGTGCGGGGCCTCGACCTGTCCCACCGGCTGATGAAGGGCACCAAGACCCGGGCCTTCCCCGACATGACCAGCTCCGACGCGGTGGGGGCCGTCCTGGCCGAGGCCGAAGTGATGCCGGGGGAGATCATCCCCACCAACTCCATCTACTCCCAGCTCACCCAGGGCAACGTGTCGGACTGGGTGTTCATCCAGCAGCTGGCGGCCGAGGAGGGCTACGACGCCTACTCGAGCAACGGGCTGTTCAACTTCAAGCCCGCCGGCGAGGCGGCCGAGGGGTTGCCCCCGGTCATGAGCTACGCCGAGCCGGCCATGGCCTCCCAGCTGGTCATGGGCAAGAACCTCATCCGCCTCCGGGCGTCGGTGTCGGGGGCCGAGCAGGTCGCCGCCGTGCAGGTGCGGGGCTGGGACCCGCTGCTCATGGCCCCGGTGATCGGCGAGTCGCCGGCGCTGGCCACCGCCGTGCTGAGCGACGACCCCGCCGTCGAGCCCGACGCGCTGGCCGGCGAGGTGGGCGGGGAGCAGTTCGTGGCCACCGACCGCCCCTACGACAGCGAGGGGGCGGCGATGAAGAAGGCCACCGCCATCGCCAACCAGATCGCCAGCTCGTCGGTGGAGATGCACGGCGAGTGCCTGGGCGACCCTTCCATCGTGGCCGGGGCCAGTGTCAGCGTCGGCATGGCCGGCCCCCCGTTCGACGGCCAGTACGTGGTGTCGGAGGCGACCCACCGCTGGCATCCCAGCCAAGGCGGCTACACGACCTGGTTCACCATCGGGGGGCGGCGCGACCGGTCCCTGCTGGCCCTGTCCTCGTCGCCGACCGGCAGCGCCGGCTCGGTGCGCCCCACCATCCCGGGTGTGGTCATCGCCACGGTGCTCGACACCAACGACCCCGAGGAGATGGGCCGGGTGAAGCTCCAGTTCCCCTGGCTCGACGACATGTACATCACCGACTGGGTCCGACCGGTCCAGCTGGGCGCCGGCCCCGACTACGGGTGTCTGTGGATCCCCGAGATCGAAACCGAGGTGCTGGTCGCCTTCGACCGGGGCGACATCGCCCACCCCTACGTCATCGGCAACCTGTTCAACGGGATGCAAAGGCCGATCCCGCCGCCGAACGTGGAGGGCGGCCTGGTGGGCCAGCGCCGGATCATGTCGCGGATGCGCCACCAGATCCTCTTCGACGACGGTCCCGAGGTGCAGGGCATCACCATCCAGAGCGGGGAGATGGACTGCACCATCAAGATCGACGCCGAGGAGCAGGCCATCAGCATCATCTCCGCCGGCCAGGTGACGGTGGAGGCCGCCGCCGAGCTGAGCATCACCGCCGTGGGCGACATCTCCATCACGACAGAGGGGGCGATGTCCATCGAGGCCAGTGAGCTCAGCATCAACGCCGAGGCCATCACGGTGGCGGCCGACACCGCCCTCACCCTGTCCGGGGACGCCGAGGTGACGGTGGCCGGCGCCGTCGTCATGCTGGGGGAGGGCTGATCGTGGCCGAACAGTTCATCGGTCGGGGCTGGCAGTACCCGATGGCGGTCAACGCCGGCGGGGGCATCGCCCTGTCGGACGGCGACGCCAAGCTAGAGCAGGCCATCCGGCTCATCCTGGGCACGGCCAAGGGCGAGCGGCCCATGCGCCCCGAGTTCGGCTGCGGCATCCACGACTACGTCTTCGCCCCGGCCAACATCACCACCGCCGGCAAGGTCTCCTACGAGGTCAAGACGGCCCTGGCCCGGTGGGAGCCCCGCATCGACGTCCGCGACGTGGTCGTCACCTTCGACCGGGTGGACCGCGGCTGCCTCTACATCGACGTGCAGTACAGCAAGAAGGGCAGCTACGACCGCCGCAACCTCGTGTTCCCGTTCTACGTCATCCCAGAGGAGCAGTGACCGCCATGGCGCTCCAGGTACCCAACCTCGACGACCGCAAGTTCCAGGACCTCGTCGACGACGCCAAGCGCCTGGTCCAGCAGCGCTGCCCCGAGTGGACCGACCACAACGTGTCGGACCCGGGCGTGACGCTGATCGAGACCTTCGCCTACATGGTCGACCAGCTGATCTACCGCCTCAACCGGGTACCGGACCGCAACTTCGTCAAGTTCCTCGATCTCATCGGGGTGAAGTTGTTCCCGCCGACACCGGCGACGACCGACGTCACCTTCTGGCTGTCGACCCCGCAGGGCTCGCCGGTGGTCGTGCCGGCCGGCACGACCGTCGCCACCCGTCGAGGGGAGGCGGCCGATTCCGCCGTCACCTTCACGACCGTCTCCGAGCTGGTGATCGCCAGCACCGAGCGGACGCTTCTGTGCACCAACCCGGCCGACGGCACGTGGCGCAACGTCACCGACGCCATCAACCTCTCCCCGATCGGCGTGTTCTCCATGGCGCCCCTGCCGGGTGACGCCTTCATGATCGGACTGGCCGAGCCGGTGGGGGGCTGCGCCATCTCGGTCCGCATGGACTGCGACATCGACGGGGTCGGCGTCGACCCCGACCACCCGCCCCTGGTGTGGGAGGCCCACGACGGCGCCAGCTGGGTGGCCTGCGAGGTCGAAGAGGACACCACCGGCGGCATGAACCGGGCCGGCGAGGTCATCCTCCACGTGCCGGCCGGCCACGCCATGGGGCTGTTCCACCAGCTGCGGGCGGCCTGGCTGCGGGCCCGCCTGGTCCAGCCGGCCCCCGGCCAGCCCTTCTACAGCGCCTCGCCCACGGTGGCCAACGTCGACGTGGCGACCCTCGGCGGCACCGTCACCGCCTTTCAGGGCGACGTGATCGAACAGGAGGTGCTGGGCACGGCCGAGGGCCTGCCCGGGCAACGGCTGTCGGTGTGGAGACCGCCGGTCGTGCGCACCCCCGAGCCGGTGGTGCTCGAAGTGTCGGCCGGTGAGGGCTGGGAGGAGTGGACCGAGGTCTCCGACTTCGCCGCCAGCGGCCCCGACGACCGCCACTTCGTGCTGGACGCCTCGGCCGGCGAGGTCCTCCTCGGGCCGGCCGTGCGCCGCCCGGACGGCGACCTCGACTACCACGGGGCGGTGCCGCCCAAGGGCTCGGTCCTCCGTCTCCGGCGCTACTGGACCGGCGGGGGGCGGCGGGGCAACGTCGCCCGGGGCGCCATCCAGGTGTGCCGCACCCAGATCCCGTTCGTGTCGCGGGTCGAGAACCGCCGGCCGGCGACCGGCGGGGTCGACGGTGAGACCATCGAGCAGGCCAAGGACCGGGGGCCGATCAGCCTGCGAACCCTCGGCCGGGCGGTGACCATCGAGGACTACGAGCAGCTCGCCCGCCAGGCCGCCCCCGAGGCGGCCCGCATCAGGGCGGTGGGAGCGACCGAGGACTCCGCCGGCGTGCGGGTGCTGCTGGTGCCCACCGCCGATCCCGGCGACGACGGCCGCATCCGCCTCGGGCAGCTGGCTCCCCCGGAGGCGATGCTCGCCGCCGTGGGCGCCCACCTCGACCGCCGGCGCACGGTGGGGGCCCGGGTCGTCGTCGAGCCCCCCCACTACCAGGGCATCACCGTCGTCGCCCGCGTCGTCGCCCATCCGTGGGCCGACGCCGCCCGGGTGCGGGCCGCCGCCCTGCAGGCCCTCTACGAGCACCTCAACCCGCTGACCGGCGGACAGGACGGCCAGGGCTGGGAGTTCGGTCGGGCCGTCCACATCGGCGAGGTGTACGGCGTGCTGCAGGCCGTGCCCGACGTGCGGGCCATCGAAGACGTGCAGCTGTTCGCCGCCGATCCCCTGAGCGGCGAGCGGGGCCCGTCGGTGACCCGGGTGGAGCTGCCGGCCAACGCCCTCGTTCTCTCCTTCGAGCACCAAGTCAAAGCGACGGCGGCGGCATGACCGACCTCGCCGTTCGCCCCGCCGCACCACCGACCCCGTTCGAAGGTCGGGGCCTGGTCGCCGGCCTGGGCACCCCGCGGCCGTTGGGAGAGCTGCTCCCGGCGCTGCTGCAGGAGGACGAGCTGTGCATGCGGCTCATGGCGGCGTTCGACGAGGTGCTGGCCCCCGCCATCTCGGTCATCGACTGCTTCGACTCCTACCTCGACCCCGGGGTGGCGCCCTCCGACTTCGTGGAATGGCTGGCCGGCTGGGTCGGCCTCGACCTCGACGGCACCTGGCCGGCCGAGGAGCTGCGCAACCTCGTCGGCGCCGCCATCCGCCTCTACCGCGACCGGGGAACGCCGCACGGGCTGGCCGACCTGGTCGAGCTGTACGCCGGCGTGCGGCCCACGATCGAGGAGAGCGGCGGCTGCATCTGGTCGTCGCGGCCCAACACCGCCCTACCCGGTTCGGACCAGCCCTGCGTGGCAGTGCTGGTGCCGCGGGGCGGCCCCCGCCAGGTCAACACCCGGGTGCTGGACCGGATCGTCACCACCGGCAAGCCGGCCCACCTGCCCCACCGGGTGGAGATGGTGCTGCGGGGCGACGATCCGACAAACGCAGCGCTGCCGGCCAACGGGTGAGGCGGCCCATGTGGTTCGAAAGGGATGAGAGGGCTCAGCCTGGCGTAGACAACTCGTGCCGAGGTTGTTCGAGCTCGGTACGCTCGGTCGAGGATGCACCATGACCGCACCGCGCCGCCCTGGCGCAGCGCGCTGAGCCATGGTGCGGATGACAAAGGGGGCGTGCGGTGCCCAACCGTGAGCAAGACAGCAAGCTCCGCAGCGACCCTCCGGTGCGGGCGCGGCCCCGTTCGACGGTCGAGGAGTCGGAGGCCAACCCGCTCTCCGATCTTCAACAGAAGGCGGGCAACCAGGCGGTCGCTGCCCTTGTCGAGCGGGCGACGAGCCGGATGCCGTCGGGCACGGGCAAGTTCAGCCGGCTGCTGTCAGGGGTGGACGACTCCCCCTCCAGCCCCGGGCTGAGGCCCGCCCAGGACGCCGCTGCCGAGGCTCACGCCGACCGGGTGGCCGACGCCACTGTCAGCCACCTCGGCCCGCGCGCCTCGGCCCCTCCGGTGGTGGGCGGCGTGCTCCACCCCAGCGTGCGTGCGGCCATGGCCGCGGTCCAACCCGGCGTGGGGGGGTTGGGACAGGTCCGGTTCCGCACCGACGACCACGCCGCCGGCCAGGCTGAAGGCATCGGGGCCCGGGCTTTCTCGCGCGGTGGCGAGGTGTCGGTCGGACGGGGCGAGCTGGGTCGAGGGGTGGAATCGACCCGGTTGGCCGCCCACGAAGCGGCACACGCCGTCAGCCACGCTGCTCCCAGCGGAATGGTGCACGCCAAGCTGCGGGGTGTGCGCAGCGCCCTGGAGAACCAGGGCGGTGGCACCACATCGGGGTCGGTGAGGAAGTTCTTCGGCGTCCTCACCAACTGGGACAAGATCCTGACCAGCGTGGCGGCCTACGAGGAGATGGAAGAGGCCTTCCTCGCCAAGGGCAAGCCCAGCAAGGTGGAAGTGGGCCAGGTTGCTCCCCGCTTCTTGGAGCAGCTGATGAAGATCCGCAACAACTGCGCGTCGTGGATGGCGTCGAACGGGGGAGAACGCCAGGCCGGCTGGGGCGACAAGGTGGCTCGGTCGCGCAAGCAGGCCCAGGAGAATCCGGACCTGGAGAACCCCTGGAAGGACCCCAGCGCCGACGCCCGCAGCAAGCCCGGCCGGCGCCAGGCCATCGCCCAGCTCGTCACCCGGGTCGAGACCGAGATCGCCGACCTCGAGTCCGGGCGATGGGGTGACACGCTCGGGCTGTCAGACAAGCAGGTGTCGAAGGAGGGCCGCGAGGACAAGGGCCAGAAGAGCAGCGTCAAGGAGCTCCACTACGTGACGGAGAACGGCGAGTTCTCCGGCTACTTCAAGGCCGAGAAGGGCTTCAACGACGCCCCCGAACCACACGAGCTGGACTCCGGTATCCGCCAGGTCGACCCCAACCTGGGAGCTCGGGCGATCGCCAGCTACCGCCTCGATCAGCTCTTCGGCGCCGGCGTGACGGCCAGGGCGGAGTGGGCGGTCCGCAACGGGGTCATGGGGACGGTGCTGGAAAGCGCCAACGGCGTCGCCTTCAGCGACATGCTCCGGGCCGGCTCGCACGAGGCGTCCATGCAGCCGGGGCGCACGGCGACCGATGTGGACGATCCCGTCTTGCAGCAGGGCCTCAACAAGCTCCAGCTGATGGATGTGATCTGCGGCCAGCTGGATCGCCACCAGGCCAACTACCGGATCAACCTCGACAAGCAGGGCAAGGTCACGGGAGTGACCGGCATCGACCTCGACATGTCGTTCGGGTCTGACCTGAGCAGCGCCAAGGAGATGGACAAGATGAAGGGTGCCGCCCCCAACTGGGCCGGCATGCCCGAGCTGATCGACGCCGAGTTCGCCGAGCGCATCCTTCAGGTCAGCGAGAGCGACGTCCGATTGGCCCTCAAAGGGCTGCTCAACGAGTCGGAGATCGGCGCCACCGTCATGCGCTTCCAGGCGGTCAAGCAGATCGTCAGTGAGATACCCAAGGAGAAGCTGGTCACCAAATGGGGTGTCACCACCGCCAACGCCCAACGGGGCTATGCCAAGCGGTGGGGCTTTGAAGGAGCCAACTCCTATGCGGGTCAGGTGCTCGACAGCCACGTGATCGCCGCCTACTCGGATGTCCACGACCAGCTGACTTCCATCAACCGCGAGCCTCCGACCATCCCCGGGCCCCCCTTGAGCGTCGAGACCCACTCCTATCTGGCGGGTCTGCCCTCGTTCACCACCCGCGTCTACGGCAAGGTCATGGTCGAGCTAATGCGCAGCGACGTGACCACCTATGTCCAGAACGGGTCGGTGAACCCGGAGGACGCCATGGACTTTGGAATGAGCCTGATCGATGAGCTGCTGAGCGACGACCACCTGAGAGCTCTGTGCGAGATCACCTGTCAGGAGAACGCCGACCTCACCGCGGCGGCAACGGCGGTCGGGAAGCTGCTGGCCCCTCGCTACAAGGACATCTTCCGCAATGTCTTACTGGCGCACGGCCACGGTCGGGTCCTCGCCGGCATCGACTGACAGGGAGACCCGGTCGGTGGCTCGGCGGCCGGGTGGATTCGCGGCCTTTTGCCGGGTTGGGAAGTTCTCCGGTAGTTTCTGGCTTCAAGTCAGGTGCCGTCGGGTACCGATGAAGCACTGTGGAGAGCGCCACCCCCCGCCGCAGCCGCCGGACGGTCCGCCTGCCGGACCTGGAGCGGGCCGAGTCGTGGCGGGCGTTCCTGGGCCACTACCTGGCCAGTGACACCCGGTCGGCGGTTGACACCTTCCTCGTCGGCCTCTCCAAGCTGGGCCCCCGCCCCATCGCCTAGCCGGGCTAGGTAACACCGGTTTCCGACGCTGCGGCGGCGGGAACAGGGGGACCACTCTTCCTGGGGAGGCAGCAGTGGCGGACAGCGTCGAGTTCGACCCTCGGCCGGACGCGGTCAACGAGGTGCGCCGGCTGGTCCGGGCCCGCCTCGCCGGCGGCGGGCGGGCCGACCTCGAGGACGACGCCGTGCTGGTGGCCGCCGAGCTGGCCACCAACGCCTTGTTCCACGGCCGGGGGCCGATAACGGTGAGCGTGTCCACCACGACCGGCGGCCCGGTCCGGATCGAGGTCGCTGACCGCAGCCCGGTGCCCCCGCGGGTCGGACCCCACCGTGAGCTCGGAACCACCGGGCGGGGCCTGACCGTGGTGACAGCCCTGGCCACCGTCTGGGGCTGCGAGCTGACCCCCGACGGGAAGGTCGTGTGGGCCGAACTGGGCGGTGAGACCCGGGCCGACGAGATCGACCTGCGGACCCTCGGGTCCGACCAAGGCGTTCCGTCCGCCGGCAACATCGAAGCCGCTGTCGGTTAACCGGTCGCCGGAGCCTTCGGCGGGCAGGTAGGTAGCGGGCGAACCGGGCCGACCATTGTCGCTCGGCCGGCGGGTTGCTAGGTTCGCCGCCCTTGAAGCCACCGCCGTTCGAGTACCGGGCACCGACGAGCGTCGAAGAGGCACTCGACCTGCTGTGGGAGCACGGCGACGAGGCCCGTCCCCTGGCCGGCGGTCAGAGCCTGGTGCCGCTCATGGCCCTCCGGCTGGCTCGCCCGTCGCTCTTGGTCGACCTGGCCGGGGTGGCCGGGTTGGACGCCATCGGGTCGGCCAACGGGTCCGTCACTGTCGGGGCCATGGTGCGAGAGCGGGCGGCCGAACGTTCGGCCGAGATCGCCGGGTCGGCGCCGCTGCTGGCCGCCGCCCTGCCGTTGATCGGGCACCCCGCCATCCGCAGCCGGGGCACGGTCGGGGGCAGCCTCTCCCACGCCGACCCGGCGGGAGAGCTGCCGGCGGTGGCCCTGGCCGCCGAGGCCGTGATGGTGGCCCGCAGCCATCAGGGGGAGCGGACCATCCCCGCCGCCGACTTCTTCACCGGGTACTTCAGCACCGCCCTGGCCCCCGACGAGCTATTGACCGAGGTCCGCTGGCCCGAGGCGGCCGACGGCTCCGGCGCCGCCTTCGAGGAGGTGGCCCGGCGCCACGGCGACTTCGCCATGGTCGGCGTGGCGGCCATGGTCAGTCTGGAGGCCGGCAAGATCACCTCGGCCCGCCTGGCCCTGAGCGGTGTCTCCGACACGCCGGTGCGCGCCGGCGACGCCGAGGCGGCGTTGGTGGGCGTGGCGCCGGGCGACGAGGCCTTCGGCGAAGCAGCCCAGCTGGCCGCCGCCGCCCTGTCCCCGCCGTCCGACCTGCACGGCTCCTCCGCCTACCGCCGCCACGTGGCGGGCGTCCTCGTGCGCCGGGCCCTGGCGGTGGCGGTGGCCCGGGCCCAGGGGAGCCGATGAGCGTTGGTCAGCTGTTCGCCGGGACTGTTGTTGCAGGAATGCCTAGAAGAGGTCGGAGAGGTGATGGTGATTCGTAGGCAAATTTGCCATCGAACGGGCGCACCCTCCGCCGGGAGTTGTACGCAAAGTTGCGCACCGGACGGCCCGACCCCGACGACCACGACCAGGACCAGAACACGATGAGCGCCGTCGAAGTCGAGCTGACCGTCAACGGGAAGCGCCAGCGCGCTTCCGTCGAGCCTCGAAAGACTCTCGCCGACTTCCTGCGCGACGACCTCGGCCTGACCGGCACCCACCTCGGCTGCGAGCACGGGGTGTGCGGGGCGTGCACGGTCGTGGTGGACGGCGAGCCGGCCCGCTCCTGTCTGATGCTGGCGGTGCAGGCCCGGGGGGCCGACATCGTGACCGTCGAGGGCCTTTCCGTCGACGGGGAGATGAACCCGCTGCAGCAGGCGCTGTGGGACTCGCACGGGTTCCAGTGCGGATTCTGCACACCCGGGTTCCTCATGCAGATCACCGCCCTGCTGGCCGAGAACCCCTCCCCGGGCGAGGCCGAGATCCGCGAGGCCCTCTCGGGCAACATCTGCCGCTGCACCGGATACGAGAACATCATCGACGGCGTCCTGCGGGCCGCCGGCGTCACCAACAGCTAGGAGGCGACATGGCGGCTCCGATGGCCCAGCGCTACACGGGCGCCAGCGTCAGGCGCTCGGAGGACCCCCGCATCCTCACCGGGAAGGGCCGCTACGTCGACGACGTCCGCCTGCCCGGCATGCTGCACGCCACCTTCGTGCGCAGCCCCTTCGCCCACGCCCGCATCACCGGCGTCGACGTGTCCGCCGCCCGTCAGGCCCCCGGAGTGGCGGCCGTCATCACCGGCGAGGAGATGGTGGGCCTCACCGTCCCCGGCCCCGGCCTCATGGGGATGATGAGCGGGGGGATGCCGGTCCCGTCGTTCACCGTGCTGTGCACCGACAAGGTCCGCCTGGTCGGCGATCCGGTGGCCATCGTGGTGGCGGAGAGCCGCTACCTGGCCGAGGACGCCGCCGAGCTGGTCGAGGTGGACTACGAGGAGCTGCCGGCCATCGCCACCGCCGAGCGGGCCCTCGACCCGTCGCTGCCGGCCATCTTCGAGGACCTCGGCTCCAACGTGCTCAACCGGTCGGAGACGGCCGCCTTCGGCGACGTCGACGCGGCCTTCGCCCGGGCCGACCGGGTGGTGTCGGCCCGGCTGCGTCAGCACCGCCACCAGAACGTGCCCATGGAGTGCCGGGGGTGCGTGGCCAGCTTCGACCCGGAGTCGGGCGAGCTGACCATGTACTCGGCCAATCAGGGCGTCCACCTGGCCCGCATGGGCCTGTCCCAGCAGCTGGGCCTGGCCAACGAGAAGATCCGGGTGGTGGCCGGCGACATCGGCGGCTCGTTCGGGCTCAAGCTCGGCGCGGCGCGCGAGGACATCGCCTGCGCGGCGGCCTCCCGGCAGCTCGGACGGCCGGTCAAGTGGATGGAGGACCGCAACGAGCACCTCACCTTCTCCGGCCAGGCCCGCGAGGAGTCCTTCGAGGTCGAGGCGGCCGTCACCAACGACGGGGAGATCCTCGGCCTGCGGGTGAAGATGGTGGTCGACACCGGGGCCTACCCCGGCTTCGGCGGCATGATCCCGGCGATGGTCCAGCAGATGATCCCCGGCCCCTACAAGATCGGGGCGCTGTCGTTTCAGTCGACCGCCGTCATCACCAACAAGGCCACCTACGTCGCCTACCGGGGGCCGTGGGCGTCGGAGACGTGGGTGCGCGAGCGCACCATCGACCTGGTGGCGCGGGAGCTCGGCCTCGAGCCGTTCGAGGTCAGGTTGCGCAACGTGGTGATCCGGGGCGAGGAGCCGACCCGGATGGTGACCGGGCGCAGCCTGGCCGGGGTGACGGCGCGCGAGTCCCTCGAGCGCATGTCCGGCCTGGTCGACCTGGCCGCCTTCCGCCGCCGGCAGGAGGAGGCCCGGGCCGAGGGGCGCTACCTGGGCCTCGGGGTGGCCACCTACATCGAGGGGGCGCCCGGGCCCCGCGAGCCGGGCTCCGGGGGCGGGGGGATCATGGGCCCCGAGCAGATGCGGTTGCGGGTCGAGGCCGACGGCACCGTCAAGGTGTTCACCTCGCAGATGCCCCACGGCCAGAGCCACCAGACCACCCTGGCCCAGGTGGCGGCGGACGAGCTCGGCGTCCCCTTCGAGCAGGTGGTCGTGGTGGTGGGCGACACCAACGAGGTGCCGATGGGCTTCGGGACGGGCGGCAGCCGGTCGGCGACCATGGCCGGGGGGGCGTCGCGCCACGGCGCCCGGGCCCTGCGGGCCCGGGTGCTCGAGGTGGCCGCCCACCTGCTGGAGGCCAGCGCCGAGGACATGGAGCTGGTGGAGGGCACGGCCCAGGTACGGGGGGTGCCGGCCCGGGGGTTGACCCTGGCCGAGGTGGCCCGGCGGGCCAGCGAGCCCGGCGTGCCCGAGGACCTGGCCGGCGACCTCGAGGTCACCACCGCCTACGACGGCGGTGAGGGGGGCTGGTCGGGAGGCACCCACGCCGCCATCGTCGAGGTCGACACCGACACCGGACAGGTGAGGATCGAGCGCTACGTGGTGGTGGAGGACTGCGGGGAGCTGATCAACCCGGCCATCGTCGAGGGCCAGGTCCGCGGGGGCGTGGCCCAGGGCATCGGCGCCGTGCTGCTCGAGCGGTCGGCGTACGACCCCGACACCGGGCAGTACCTGTCGGCCACGTTCATGGACTACCTGCTGCCAACGGCGTGCGAGGTCCCCCGCATCGAGGTCGAGCACCTCGAGACGGTGCCGCTCGACGCCGACGTCAACTTCCGGGGGGTGGGGGAGGGCGGCATGATCATCGCCCCGCCGACGCTGTGCAACGCCATCGAGGACGCCATCGCCCCGTTCGGCGCCCGGGTGCACGAGCAGCACCTGCCGCCGGCCCGGATCCTCGAGCTCATCGGGGCGATCCCCGAAGGGTGAGCCACCATCCGATGGCCCACTGGAACTCGTATGGCCACTCAAAAGTCACGGTGACGCTCCAGCAGGACCAGGTAGCGGAGATCAAGGCCCTCGTCGACTCAGGACAGGTGCCCTCGATCTCGCGGTTCGTCCAGCACGCTGTCGGTGTCGCCCTCGACGACATGGCCGGGTGGGGTGCGCATGTGGCTGAGGCGTTGCGACAGACCGGCGGCCCCCTGAGCAAGGGGGAACGAGCGTGGGCGGACAGTGTCCTGGGCGTCGCACCACGCCAGCATTCGGCCGCTGGTGCGGGGGCCACCGGACCGGGTCGGTAGCCGCCTCGACCCCTACTGACCTGCCGGTCGTCGAGCCGTCGTAACCACTGATCGAGGTGTCGGGGGCCGCGGGAGCTCGGGCGGATTCCGTTGCCCGTTCGGGCAGAGTCCCCGCCACCGCCGCTGAAGTCGAGTTACGTTCGATCGCGTCTGGGGCCAGGGCCGAGACGGAGGAATGGGTTGTCCCCGGAATACGACCAGCGGGCGAAGTCGGGCAGAGGGCGGGAGACACGAAAGCCGGACGAAGACTCCTCGGGTG
>JAJPHE010000004.1 GCA_021325435.1 Actinomycetota bacterium
CTTCTTCGGGTCGGCGGGGAACATTCACCTGGCCCAGCCGATCGTGGGCATGGCGGCGACGCCTGACGCCGGCGGCTACTGGCTGGTGGCGCGGGACGGGGGCATCTTCACCTATGGCGACGCCCACTTCTTCGGGTCGGCCGGGGCCATCCGCTTGGCCCAGCCCATCGTGGGAATGTCGCCCAGCTTCGACAGCGGCGGCTACTTCCTGGTGGCCTCCGACGGCGGCATCTTCACCTACGGCGACGCCCACTTCTTCGGCTCGGCCGGAGCCATCCGCCTGGCCCAGCCCATCGTGGGCATGGCGACCACCTTCGACGGCGGCGGCTACTGGCTGGTCGCCCGGGACGGCGGGATCTTCACCTACGGCGACGCCCACTTCTTCGGCTCGACGGGGGCCATCCACCTGGCCCAGCCCATGGTGGGGATGGGGGCGACCCGGTGATGCAGACCCTGGGTCGCCAAGATCGCTGGCGGCGCCGACCCCGACGGCTGATCCTCGGCGTCGGCGGCGGGCTGGCCGCCGCCGCCGGGGTGGCCCTGTCGATGCTGTTCACCCAGTGGGCCTTGGCCAGCGGTGGCTCCTGTTCGCTCAGCGGCACCACCCTGTCGGTAACCCTGGGGACGGGCACCCAGGTCCTCAGCAGCGACGGAACCAACCTGGTGTTCACCGACGCCGGTGCGCCGGTGAGTTGCACCGGGGGCTCCGCCCTGTCGTCCATAAACACCATCGCCGTGGGTGGGGCGGCCGGCCAGCCGCTGGTCCTCGACTACGGCAACGGCCCCCTGGCCGCCACCCTGTGCGCTCCTGTCGGTGTCAGCGGCACATCTCTCTCCAAGCTCACCGTCCAAGGAGTCGGGCTGGGAGCCGGCTCCCCGACCTCGGCCACGGTGGGGTCGTCCGGAGTGACCCTCGGGCCGTCCTGCTCGCCGCCGACCATCACCACCACCACCCTCACGGGCGGCATCTCCGCCTACCAGCTCGACGCCCTCAACAGCTCGGGCGCCGTCACCCTCGACGCCACTGGCGCGGGAGCCCCTGCCGCCTTGGTGCCCGGCGGCGGGTCCGACGTCCTCACCGGCTCCACCGCCTCAGGAGTCACCACCACGCTCGACATGTCGGGGCAGTCCACGGCCTACACCTTCGACCTCACCGGCGGCACCCTCGGCACCGGCACCGCCAGTGACGGCGGCGCGTCCGACACCTTCACCAATGTCCAGAACATCGTCGGCCCGGCGGGGGGAGCCACCTTCAAGCTCGGTAACGCCACCCCGGCCGGCTACACCCTGACGGGCACCACCGGCGCAGCCAACATCCTCGACCTGTCCAGCACCACCGGTCCCGACCAGGTTGACCTGTCGAGCCAGTCCGTGAAGATCGACGGCGCCAGCTCCGGCGACACCATCTCGGGCATCACGTCGGTGAGCGGCTCCCCAGGCGGCACCAGCCTCAAGGCGGGGACGGCGGCGGTGAGCTTTACCGGGGCGGGGACGGCGGCGTCGAACACGTTGGACGTCTCGGCGGCGGGCACCTCGCTGGTGTCCACCATGTCCGGCCCGGACACCGGAACGGTGTCGGGCGGGACCCTGGGATCCGCCCACGACGACTTCAGCACGGTGGGGACGTTGGTCGGCGCCGCCGGCGACCAACTGGACCTCTCGGGTCTGGCCGGCACCTCTCACATCGACGTGACGTCCTCGCCCGCCGCAGTGAGCGGGGCGGCGACCCTGAGCGTCACCGGCTTCACCTCGTTCACCGGATCCCAGGGCGCCTCCACCTTCCTCGCCGGTGACACGGGTGGGTTCACGTTCGCCGGCTCCGCGGGCAGCTCCCTGGATCTCTCCTCCGTGACGGCACCGGCCGCGGTGGTGGTCTCGGACGCTGCGGGCGACGGGTCGGTGACGGGCACCTCGATCACCTCCGGGGGGGACTCCTTCACCGGCATCAGCACCTTCACCGGGCCGTCAGGCCTGGCCAACCAGGTGAGCTTCGCCCCCTTCACCGCCGGTGCCGTGACCGTAGGCACCACCTCCGCCACCGCCGGCACGGCCACCTTCAGCTACACCAACTTCACCCATTTCGTCGGTTCGGACACCCAAGCGACGACCTTTGACGCCCCCCCGACCGGGCCCTACGACTTCGCCGGCGGCGGGGGAGGAGCGACCCTGGACCTGTCCGCGCTCACCTCCGCCCTCGTCCCGCCGGTGAACTCCACCGCCGTCGACCTGTCCACCGTCCCGGGGTCGCTCACCATCGTCCTCGGCACCACCCCGACAGCGACGACGATCACCGACACTGTCTCGGGGATCAGCGCGGTGACCGGCTCGCCGGTGGGCACCAGGGTGAGGGCGGGGACGGCGGCGGTGAAGTTCAATGGAGCGGGCTCGGCGACCAACAACTCTCTTGACGTTTCGGTCGCCGGTACCGACCTGGTGGCGACCATGTCCGCCGCCGACTCCGGGGCCGTGTCAGGGGGCAGCCTGGGCTCAACTCAGGACTCCTTCGCCGACGTCGGCGCTCTCCTCGGATCAGCGGGTGACCGGCTCGACCTTTCCCAGCTGGGCGGGAGCTCACAGGTCGATGCGACATCCTCACCGGTGGCAGTGACGGGCTCGGCGGCCCTGAACGTCACCGGCTTCACCTCGTTCACCGGGTCCAAGGGGGCGACGACGTTTGTCGCCGGGGACACGGGTGGCTACACGTTCACCGGCGAGGGCTCCTCCAACTCGCTGGACCTGACCGGTGTGCTTGCGGGGGTGGGCGGTCTGGTGGTCGACCTGGCCCACGGGTCGGTGTCGGGCGCGGGTCTGACGGCGGCGGACACGGTGTCGGGGATCTCGAGCGTGGTCGGCTCCGCCCACGTGGCCACCACCGTGGTGGCGCCGGGCTCGGCGTC
>JAJPHE010000152.1 GCA_021325435.1 Actinomycetota bacterium
CACGGGAACCCCGACAACAAGTCGTACCGCGAGATCATGGGCGAGCCCATGCGCTGCATCCCGGCCTTCCGCGAGCCGGCCCCCCGCCTCGAGCTGATGAACGAGCTGGGCATCGACCGGGCCCTGATGTTCCCCACCCTGGCCAGCCTGGTCGAGGAGCGGATGAAGGACGACCCCGAGCTGATCCACGTCGTCATCCACGCCCTCAACGAGTGGATGTACGAGACCTGGACCTTCGGCTACGAGGACCGCATCTTCGCCACCCCGGTCATAACCCTGCCCATCGTCGACAAGGCCATCGAGGAGCTGGAGTGGTGCGTCGAGCGGGGGGCTCGGGCGGTGCTGATCCGCCCGGCGCCGGTCCCCGGCTTTCGGGGGTCGCGCTCACCGGGGCTGCCGGAGTTCGACCCGTTCTGGCAGAGGGTGGTGGAGACCGGCACCCTCGTGTGCATGCACGCCTCGGACAGCGGCTACGCCGAGTTTTTGAACGTCTGGGAGAACGCCCGCGAGTTCCTGCCCTTCCGGCCCACCGCCTTCCGGTCGGTGGCGATGGGCAAGCGGCCCATCGAGGACACCATGGCCGCCCTGGTGTGCCACGGCGCCCTCAGCCGCTTCCCCGAGCTCAAGATCGCCGCCGTCGAGAACGGGGCCAACTGGGTCCCCCACCTGCTGCACCAGTTCGCCGACGTATACGCCAAGATGCCGGGCGAGTTCGCCGAGGATCCGGTCGTCGCCTTCAAGCGGAACATCTACATCAACCCGTTCTGGGAGGACGATCTCAAGTCCCTGGTGGACCAGGTGGGCGCCGATCACGTGCTGTTCGGCTCCGACTACCCGCATCCCGAGGGACTCGCCGACCCCCTCAGCTACGTCGACGAGCTCAAGGGGATCGACCAGGCTGACATCGCCAAGATCATGGGCGGCAACCTCGGGAACCTGATGCGCGTCGGCGTCACGGCCTGAACCACCCAGTGGCCGCCATCCCGGCGCCGGGCCCGTCGACCGCCCCGGCGGCCGTGGAGTTCGACCCGTTCTCGGCGGACTTCTTCGAGGATCCGTACGCCACCTACCGCCGGCTGCGCGACGAGGCGCCCGTCTACCACTCGCGCCGCTACGGCTTCTATGCCCTGTCGCGCTACGACGACGTGGTGGCGGCCCACCGCGACTGGGAGACCTTCTCCAGCAGCCACGGCGTCGATCTGTCGATGCTGTCGCGCCCGCCCGAGGAGGCGCGTGCCCTGCGCAGCATCATCATGATGGACCCGCCCGCCCACGACCGCCTGCGCGGGCTGGTCAACCGGGTCTTCACCCCCCGGGCGGTGGCCGGCCTCGAGCCCATGGTCCGCCACGTCATCGGCGGGTACCTAGACGGCCTGGACGGCCCCTTCGACGCGGTGGCCGACTTCGCCGGGCCGTTCCCCGTCGAGATCATCTGCCGGATGCTGGGGGTGCCGGCCGGCGACCGACAGCAGATCCGCCACTGGATCGACGTGCAGCTGCACCGCCAGCCGGGCGACATGCACCCGACCGAGGCCGGCACCCGGGCCGGCTACGAGATGGGCGCCTACTTCTATGAGCTGGTCGCCGCCAAGCGCCGCCAACCGGCCGACGACATGCTCACCCGCCTCACCCAAGTGGAGGTCGACCGGGGCGACGGACGGACCACCGCCCTCGACGACGCCGAGATCGCCGGCTTCGCCGCCCTGCTCGGCGGGGCGGGAGCGGAGACCGTCACCAAGCTGGTCGGCAACGCCGTGGTGCTGTTCGACCGCCACCCCGATCAGTGGCAGCTGGTCGGGGACGACCCGGGCCGGATCCCCCAGGCGGTCGAGGAGCTGCTGCGCTACTGGCCGCCATCCCAGTACCAGGGCCGTTTCTCGCAGCGCGACGCCCATCTTCACGGCCAGACGATCCCCGCCGGCCACCCCGTACTCCTGATCACCGGGGCGGCCACCCGCGACGAGCGGGCCTTCGCCGACCCCGACCGTTTCGACGTGACCCGGCGCCCGGGGCTGGCCATCGGCTTCGGCCACGGCGTCCACAGCTGCCTGGGCGCCGCCCTGGCCCGGCTGGAGAGCCGGGTCGCCCTCGAGGAGCTAGGCCGGCGCTGGCCCCGTTACCGTGTCGACGTCAACGGCCTGCGCCGGGTCCAGATGGCGAACGTCGCCGGTTACTCCAACGTGCCGGTGACCCCCGGCTGAATCCAGATCCAGACCGGCAAGGACGGCCCCGCCCCGACGATGGGAGACCGATGACCACGACCACCGACCCCGGCACCACCGTGCAGGGCGAGATCCGCATGCTCATCGACGGTGAGCTGACCGAAGCCCGCTCGGGCAAGCGCTTCGACAACCTCAACCCAGCCACCGAGGAGGTCCTCGGCCAGGTCGCCGACGCGTCCGCCGAGGACGCCGACCGGGCCATCGCCGCCGCTCGCCGGGCGTTCGATGAGACGTCGTGGTCGACCGACCGGGCCTTGCGCCGGCGCTGCCTCGAGCAGCTGCAGGCCGCCCTCGAGGACGAGCGCGAGGCACTGCGGACCGAGCTGGTGGCCGAGGTCGGCTGCCCGATCCTGCTCACCTACGGTCCCCAACTCGACGAGCCGTTATCGGACGGGCTGCGGTGGCCGGCGGCCATGATCGACCAGTTCAGCTGGGAGCGCGACCTGCCGGTCGGCAACGCCTTCGGCATGCGCAGCTGGCGCAAGGTCCTGAAGGAGCCGGTAGGAGTGGTCGGGGCCATCGTCCCGTGGAACTACCCGTTCGAGATCACCGTCCAGAAGCTGGGCCAGGCCCTGGCGACCGGCAACACCATGGTGCTGAAGCCCGCCCCCGACACGCCTTGGAACGCCACCCGGATCGGGCGGCTCATCGCCGAGCGGACCGACATACCGGCCGGGGTCGTCAACGTCGTCACCTCCTCGGACCACCAGATCGGCGAGCAGCTGGTCACCGACCCCCGCGTCGACCTCATCTCCTTCACCGGCTCGACGGCCACCGGTCGGCGCATCATGGAGAAGGGGGCGCCGACCCTCAAGCGGCTCTTCCTCGAGCTGGGAGGCAAGTCGGCCCAGATTATCCTGGACGACGCCGACTTCGCCGCCACCCTGCCCACCTCGTCGTTCGTCTGCGTGCACGGCGGCCAGGGCTGCGCCATGCTCACCCGGCTCCTCGTGCCCCGTTCGCGCTACGAGGAGGCCATCGAGATCATCGCCCCCGGCTTCGAGACGGTCGGCTACGGGGACCCCACCGACCCGAGCGTCATCCAGGGACCCCAGATCAGCGCCCGCCAGCGCGACCGGGTCCTCGGCTACATCGACAAGGGGGTGGAGGAGGGCGCCCGGTTGGTGTGCGGCGGCGGCCGGCCCGCCCACCTGCCCCGGGGCTTCTACGTGGAGCCGACCCTGTTCGCCGACGTGGACAACTCCATGACCATCGCCCGCGAGGAGATCTTCGGCCCCGTGCTGGTCGTCATCCCCTTCGAGGACGACGACGACGCCGTCCGCATCGCCAACGACAACGAGTACGGGCTGTCCGGGGGGGTCACGTCGGGCTCCGAGGAGCGGGCCATCGCCGTGGCCCGGCGCATCCGGGCCGGCACCGTCGGGGTCAACGGCGGGGTCTTCTACGGGGCCGACGCCCCCTTCGGGGGCTACAAGGCCAGCGGCATCGGCCGCCAGAACGGCATCGAGGGCTTCGAGCAGTACCTCGAGACCAAGGTGCTGTCCGGCCCGGCGTCCTGAGCCGGCTTCAGGACCCCATCAGCTTGGAGAAATCCAGCTGGCCGTTCTGCAGGGCGGCGTAGAAGCCGCCGTCGGTGAAGAACGTCTCGCCCGACACGTAGGAGCAGCGGGGGCTGTTGAGGAAGATCAGGGGCCACGCCTGCTCCTCGGCCGTGGAGTAGCGGCCGACCGGCCCCTGGGCGGCGTCGACCATCGACTGGCCGACCGCCTCGTGGAAGTAGGGCATCATCCCGGTCGAGGTCGGGCCGGGGTTGGTGCAGTTGAGGCGGATGCCGTGCTTGTCCAACAGCTCGAAGGCCCGCCACGTCGTCCAAGCGTTGATCACCTGCTTGGAGAAGAGATAGGACCCGCTGCCGGTGATCAGCTCCGGATGGGCTTCGCACCAGGCCTTGGCGGCGTCGAAACCGTCGGTCTGGATCAGCTCCATCAGCGTTCCCAGCTGCTGCTGCCAGCCGAGACCGCCGGCGGAGGCCACATAGGCGATGGCCGAGCCCGAAGGCATCTTCGGCACCACCGAATCGATCAGGTGGCGGGCGCCGACGAAATTCACCAGCATCACGTCCAGGTCGGCAAACGGCGGCCCCGGCAGCCCGGCACAGTTGAAGAAGGCGTGGACGGGGCCGTCGAGGGCGGCGGCGGTCTCCTCGATGGATGCCCGGTCGCGCAGGTCGACCTGCATCCCAGTGGCCCCCTCGAGGGACGTGGGCTTGACGTCGAGGGCCACGACCTCGGCGTCCAGTTCCACCAGCAGTCGGGCGGTCGCCTCGCCCATGCCCGACGCCGCTCCGGTCACCACCACCCGGCGTCCGGCGTAGCCCAGCACGTCATCGATCGCCATCTGCGCCTCCTTGGGTCGAGAGCCCGAGCAGGGACGCCACCCGGCGCCGGTGCTCCTCGGCCGTCCCGAGCAGGGCCGCTGAGCCCATCGCCCGCTTCACGTACAGGTGCATGTCGTGCTCCCAGGTGTAACCGATGCCCCCCAGACTCTGGATCCCCTCCTGGGCGATGCGTCGTTCGCAGTCGCCGGCGAGGGCCTTGGCCATGGAGGCGGCCAGCGACCGGCGGGAATCGTCCTCGCTGACGGCGGCGGCGGCGAAATAGGCGGCCGCCCGGGCCGCCTCCAGGGCCACGTACATGTCGGCCAGCTTGTGCTTCATGGCCTGGAACGAGCCGATCTTCACGCCGAACTGCTCGCGGGTCTTGGCGTACTCGAGGGCGATGGTGAAGATCGCCGCGCAGGTGCCGACCAGCTCGAGGCTGAGGGCGGTGGTGGCCTCGTCGAGGACCCGGCGCAACACGTCGCCCGACGCCGCCCGGAGGAGGCGGTCTTCGGCGACGACTACCCCGTCGAGTGGAACGGTGCACAGCCGGCGGCTGCCGTCCATGGTCCGGATGGGCGCCGGCTCCAGATCGGGCGCCGGCACCACGAACAGGCCCACCTCGGAGGTCCCCTCGAGGCGGGCGGCCACGACGACCTCGTCGACCCGGTCGGCTTCGACCACGTAGCGCTTGGTGCCCGACAGCTGCCAGAGGCCGTCGCGCCGAACGGCTCCGGCGAAGACGGCCGAAGGATCCCAACTGCCCCGCTCTTCGGCCACGGCCAGGGTGCCGGTCGTCGCCCTCTCCGCCACCGGACGGAGGAAGCGGTCGCGCTGCTCGCTGCTGCCCGCCTCGCGCACGGCCGGGACGAACAGGGCGAGAGTCGGGAACAGCGGGCCGGGGGTGACCGCTCCGCCCGTCTCTTCCATGAGCACGGCCAGCTCGACCATGCCGAAGCCCATGCCGCCGTGGTCCTGGGGGACGGTGAGCGCCGGCCAGTCGAGCTGGCCCAGCTGCCGCCACAATCCGTCGGTGCTGACCCCCTTCTCGACGACCTCACGCACCAGGGTGATGGGGCACTCTCGGGCCAGCACGGCCCGGACCGACTCCCTCAGCTCCTCTTGATCGGCGGTGAACTCGAGCTCCACTGATTCCCCCTCGAGATCACCCTACCGGCCCGCGGAACGCCGCACGCCAGCCTCAGATGACACGGGTCTGGTGACCCTCCCAGTACCGCTCGCGCAGCAGCCGCTTGTACAGCTTCCCGTTGGGGTCGCGGGGCAGCTCGTCGACGAAGTCGACGGTGCGGGGGCACTTGTAGCTGGCCAGCTCCTGGCGGCAGTGGTCGATCAAGTCCGCCTCGAGATCGGGGCCGGCGGCGGCCGGATCGGACGGGGTGACCACCGCCTTGACCGCTTCGCCCATTTCCGGGTCGGGTACGCCGATCACCGCCACGTCCGCCACCGCCGGGTGCGAAGCGAGGACGTTCTCCGCCTCCTGAGGGTAGATGTTGACCCCACCCGAGATGATCATGTGCGCTTCTCGGTCGGTGAGGTACAGGTAGCCGTCCTCGTCGAGGTACCCGACGTCGCCCAGGGTGCGCCAGCCCTGCGGATGGGTGATCGACGCCGTCTTGTCGGGGTCGTTGTGGTACTCGAAGGGTCGACCGCCGGCGAAGTAGATGGTGCCGGCCTGGCCGGGGGGAAGCTCCTTGCCGTCGGCCCCGACGATGTGCACCTCGTTCGCCGGCCGCCCGACGGAGCCGGGGTGGGCCAGCCACTCCTCGGCGGTGATGAAGGCGGCGCCGATGTCCTCGGTGCCGGCGTAGTACTCGTCGATGATGGGGCCCCACCAGTCGAGCATCTGGCGCTTGACCGCCACCGGGCAGGGGGCGGCGGCGTGGACGACCCAGCGGAGGCTGGACACGTCGTAGCGCTTGCGCACCTCTTCCGGTAGCCGCAGCAGCCGCACGAAGTGGGTGGGCACGAACTGGGCGTGGGTGACTCGGTGACGCTCGATGAGGGCCAGGCACTCCTCGGGGTCGAAGCGCTCCATGATCACCACCGTGCCGCCCAGGCGGTGCAGGCTCATCGAGTACACCAGCGGCGCCGAGTGGTAGAGCGGGGCCGGCGACAGGTAGACGGCGCCGGGGGCGATGCCCCGGGTCTCCATGCCCATGGCGATGGCGACGGGGGCGGCGCCGCGATCGCCCATGGCGGTCAGGGGCAGCTGCTTGCGCACGCCCTTGGGGCGCCCGGTCGTGCCCGACGAGTACAGCATCTCGCGACCTTCGGTCTCGTCCTCCAGCGGCCCGCCGGGCTGGCCGGAGACGGCCGGCTCGTAGGGCTCGAAGCCGGGCAGCGCGCCTCCCACCATGAGGCGGAGACCCGGCCGGCCCACATGCAGGCCGGTCGCCACCCCGGCGAGGGACGCCGACGTCACGAGGACACCGGCCCCGCAGTCGTCGAGGATGTACTGGGCCTCGCCCGGGCGCAGGTGGCTGTTGATGGCCGTGTAGTACAGACCGGACCGCTGGGCGGCCCAGGCCACCTCCAGGAAGCGGGCGTTGTTCTCCATGAAGACGGCGATGTGGTCGCCGGCCGCCAGCGCACGCGACCTGAAGAAGCGGGCCAGGCGCCCCGAGCGGTCGTCGAGGGCGGCGTAGGTGACCGTCTCCCCCGACGAGCCCATGATGATGGCGGCGGCCTCTGGGGTGTGCCGGGCCCGGGCGCCCAGGTGGTAGTCGGTCATCAGGCCGTCCGCGAACGGGCGGAGCGCCGCGACCGGGGCTGCACCCCGGCCAGCCGGACGATGCCGTCCAGCGCCCCCTCCAAGACTCCCGCCACCGCGTTGCTGCTCTCCCCCGGCACCAGGAACACCGACAGCACGACCCGCAGGAGCAGCTCGTTGAGCTCGGCGGCGGTCACCCGCCCCTCCCGCACCGGCCGGGCGTCCTCCATCACCGGAGCCAGCAGCTCGTCGGTGATGGCGTGGAAGACCGGCAGCTGCTGGCGGAGGAAGCTCAGCACGAAGGCGGGCTCGGTGTCGATGAGCAGGGTCAGAGCCGGGTGATCGCGGAGGTAGCCCATGATGTACTCGGTCACCGCCACCAGCCCCGGCTCGCCCGGGGTGATGCCCGCCAGGGCCCGGCGGAGGCCCTCGGCGAAGCGGTCTCGTTCGTACTCCGCCAGCACGGCGAGCAGAGCGTCCTTCGACGCGAAGTAGCGGTAGACGGTGCCCCGCGAGAGGCCCGAACGCTCACTGACGTCGTTCATGGTCAGGCGGCGCAGTCCCACCCGACCCAGGGCTAACAGGGCCCCCTCGAGGATGCGATCCCTCGTCTCCGGCAGCAGCTCACCGCTCATTGTCGGGCGACGCTAGCGGTGGGCGGCGGGCCGGCGCGAACTGGCGCCGCTCAAGAGGAGAACACCAGCGGCAGGCGCTCGCAGGCCCGCAGCATGGGCGTCCAGACCAGCTCGCAGCCCTCTTCGAGGGTGTACTCGGGTATGCGACGGTGCCACTCCCTGAGGGCCACCCGCAGCTCCATGCGGGCCAGGTGGGACCCCAGGCAGCGGTGGATGCCGCCGCCGAAGGCGTAGTGCTTGTTGGTGGCCCGGTCGAAGTCGACCTTGTCGGCGTCGGGAATGCCCTCCGGATCGGTGTTGGCCGCCCCCACGAACACGAGGAGGTTGTCGCCTTTGCGTACCGGGCAGCCGCTCAGGTCGGTGTCCTCGGTGGCCATGCGGGCCACGCCGCTCACCGGCGACTCCCACCGGAGCAGCTCCTCGACGACCGCCGGGATGACCTCGGGCTCCTCGACGATCCGCTGTCGGTGGGCGGGATGGCTGGCCAGGTGGGACCAGAAGCAGCACAGGCTGTCGGTGACCGTGTCGAGGCCGGCGATGATCATCAGGTAGCAGATGTCCAGGATCTCGTCGCGGGTGAGACGGATGCCGTCGACCTCGGCGTCGAGCAGGTCGCCCAGCAGCCCGGGGCGCTTCTCGCGCTCCAATTCGTCGAGGTGGCGCTCGAAGTACTCGTAGCACTGACGCCCCGCCGACGCCCGGGCCTCGGCCTGCCGGAGGAGGTCAGGCTCGCGGTTACCCCGGATGATGCCGTCCTTGATGCGCAGGAAGAAGTCGAGGTCCTCCAGGGGAAGGCCCATGAGGCGCAGGAAGACGGTGCACGGCAGGGGCACGGCGAACTCGGCGGTGAAGTCGCACTCGCCCCGGTCGGCGAAGCCGTCGATCATCTGGTTGACCAGGACCGCCACATCCGGCTCCAGCAGGGCCATCTTGCGGGGGGCGAAGAAGGGATCGAGCAGGACCCGGTACTTCTTGTGGTCCGGTGGATCGATCTGCAGCGGGATCAGCGGGCGGTCGTTACCGAGCCCGCCCATCCCCTCGCCGAAGCGGGACGAGAACTGCTGTGGGTTGCGCAACGTCTGCTCGACGTCCTGGAACCGGCTGACGAGGACGGTCGGCTTGTGCCCGGGAACGTCGAGGTCGTCGCGGACCGGACATCCGTCACGCAGGTCGGCGTAGAACGGCCGGGGGTCGCTGGCGAAGCGGGGGTCCAGCATCATGTTGAAAGACCACCCGTCGCGGCTGGCGTCGATGCCTTGGACGTCCTTGGCCTCGGCTCCGGCGGTGGGCTGATCGGCGTCGGTCCTGGTCATCGGTCCCCTCTCCCCTCGGGCCCGCGGCGGCCGTACGTGATCCCTATCACGCTAGACGATATCCGCTCATCCTGTCATATGGCGGATCATGCTGTCCTGGACAAAGGACGCCACCAGGGCGCCCCCGGCTTCGAACACCTCGCCCCGCCCGTAGGCCCGTCCGCTGCCGGCGTAGGTGCTGCGCTGGTCGAGCAGCAGCCACTCCGACGCCCGGACCGGCTGGTGGAAGCTCAGCGTGTGGGTGAGGACGGTCGTGGCGATGGACACGTGGGCCATCGACTGGCCCACCCCGGCATGGGGACGCATCGCCGTTCCGATGAGGAAGCCGTCGGTGGCGTAGGCGAGGAGGGCCCGGTTGACGGCGTCGCCTTCGGGAGCGTCGGGGAACCGGGTCCAGACCTGCAGCTCCGCCGGCCCGACCGCCTCGGGGTCCGACACGTCCACTCCCCCCACGGTACGGACCTCCCACCAGGCACCGGCCGGCGGGTCGGCGGGCGGCCCCGTCCCGGGCATCGGCGGGGCGTGGCGAATCAGGTCCGGGTCGGGCGAGTCGAGCAGCACGAGGGATCGGGCGCACAGGCGGTCGCCCTGGCGGATTGAGACGGTGACGCTGGCGAACGCCCGGCCCGCGTGCATCTGCTCGACGTCGATTTGGACCGGATGGTCGGTGGTGCCGGCCCGGGCGAACACCGTGTGCAGGGACCGGACGGTCTTGTCCGGCACCACCCGGGTGGCCGCCGCCACCGCCTGGGCCATGAGCTGACCCCCGAACACCACACCTCCGGGCGGCCCGAGGCTGGCGGCCTCGAAGGTGCCGTCGCCCACGGGGGACAGCTCGAGGGCGGCGAGGAACGCCGCCAGGTCGATTCGACCGCCGGGCGGGGTCGGAGTGTCCTCGGCCACCTCAGTCGGAGAGCTCGATGGCCTGCTCGGGGCAGCTGGCCTCGGCGAGGCGGGCGGAGTCCTCCAGCTCGGGGGAGACTTCACCTTCGAGCTTCACCACGCCGTAGCCGCGGTCGTCGGTGTCGAACAGATCCGGGGCCAGCGTGTAACACCGGCCATGGCCGCTGCAACGTTCCTCGTCTATGCGCACCCTCATTTGGGCTCCCCGTCCGGTCCGGCTGGCGGCGGCCCGAGGATAGTGTGCGGCCTCGTGCCCGAAACGCTCCGCCATCGGCGCCACCCGTGACCGAGCCGTTCCGGGTCCTTCCCCACATCGGGCCGGACAACCAGTTCTTCTGGACCTCGGGCCGCGACGGCGTGCTGCGGTTCCTGCGCTGCCGGGGCTGCGGGTACTTCATCCACCCCCCCGGGCCTATCTGTCCGCGCTGCCTCGAGCGAGACCTCTCCCCCGAGCCGGTCAGCGGGCGGGCCACGCTCTTCTCCTTCACCGTCAACCATCAGAAGTGGTCGCCCGACATCGAGGAGCCCTATGTCATCGCCCTGGTCCAGGTGGAGGAGCAGGACGATCTGCGCCTCACCACCAACCTGGTGAACGTGGAGCCGGACGAAGTCCGAATCGGCATGCCGCTACGGGTCGTGTTCGAAGACCACGACCCGGTCTTCGTCCCGCTGTTCGAGCCGGCATGACGAGCTACGAGAACCGGGTAGTCATCTCCGGCATCGGCCAGTCGGCCGTGGGCCGTCGGCTCAACCGGTCGGCCATCGACCTGACCGTCGACGCCGCCCTCGCCGCCGTCGCCGACGCCGGCCTCACCGTCGCCGACATCGATGGGATCGCCACCTACCCGGGCGCCGGCGGAGGGCCGGCCGGCTTCGCCGGGCCGGGCACACCCGAGGTGCAGGACGCCTTGCGCCTCAGGGTCAACTGGCACGCCGGGGGCATCGAGGGACCGGCCCAGATGTCCGCCGTCATCAACGCCAGCATGGCGGTGGGGACCGGGCTCGCCCGTCACGTCCTGTGCTACCGGACCGTCACCGAGGCCACCGAGCAGGGCGGAGGCGGACGCAGCGGCATCGGCGCCGGTATACCGAAGATCGGCGGCACCCTGCAGTGGACGATCCCCTTCCGGGCCTATTCGGCCGCGTGCTGGCTGGCCTTGAACGCCCAACGGCACTTCCACCAGTTCGGCACCACCCGCGAGCAGCTGGGCATGATCCCAATCACCCAGCGGCGTCACGCCGGCCTCAACCCGAAGGCGATCTACCGCGACCCCATGACGCTGGAGGACTACCTGTCGGCCCGGATGGTGACCACCCCGTTCGGGCTCTACGACTGCGACGCCCCTGTGGACGGCTCGACCGCCCTCATCGTGTCGACGGCCGACTACGCCCCCGACACCCCGCGACCCGCCGCCCGCCTCGAGGCGGTGGGCACCGCTCTGCGGGGCCGGCCCTCGTGGGACCAGTTCGACGACATGACCACCATGGCGGCCCGCGACGCGGCGGCGAGCATGTGGGAGCGGACCGACCTGCGCCCGACGGACGTGGACGTGGCCGAGCTCTATGACGGGTTCAGCTTCCTCACCATGTGCTGGTTGGAGGCACTCGGCTTCTGCGGGCACGGGGAGGGTGGCCCCTTCGTCGAGGACGGCCGACGCATCTCTCTCGACGGCGAGCTGCCCCTCAACACCCACGGGGGCCAGCTCTCCGCCGGCCGCCTGCACGGCTTCGGCCACATCCACGAGGCGGTGACCCAGTTGCGGGGCGACGGCGGCGACCGCCAGGTCCCCGGCCAGGTGGAGATCGCCGCCGTGGCCAACGGCGGTGGCCCGCTGGCCGGTTGCCTGCTGCTCAGCCGGTGGCGCTGAACGGGCGGCGGGCCTAGAGGATGGCGCCCTTCACCTTGAGGTCGAGGATCTCGTCCATGTCGAGGCCGAGCTCGGTGAGCACCTCGTCGGTGTGCTCCCCGTGGTCGGGGGCGGCCACCAGATCGGGAGGCGTCTCGTTGAACTGCAGCGGAGACGGCACCATGCGGAAGGTCGTGCCGCCCCGGTGCTGCACCTCGCGGACGTAGCCGTTGGCGAGGGCCTGGGGGTCCTCCAGCAGCTCGCCGGACGTCTGCACCGGAGACCAGACGCCCTCGACCCCGGCGAGGATCGCCCGCCACTCCTCGAAGGTCTTGGTGGCGAAGATCTCGTCGAGGATCCCGACGCACTCCTTGCGGTTCTGAAAGCGCGAGGCCCCGTCGGCGAAGCGGGGGTCCTCCACCAGCTCGGGGTGTCCGATAGCCGTGACCAGCTCCGGCCAGAAGCGGTCACCCTGCAGCATCATCAGCGACAGGTAGCGCCCATCACCGGTGCGGTAGGTGTTCACCAGGGGGTTGGGTGACAGGGCCCGATCGCCCCGGGGCAGCTTGGAGACGCCGAACAGCCCGGCGGCGAGGACGCTGGCCGAGGTCGCCCACATGGCCGTGGAAAGCAGCGAGTTGTCGACCACCAGGGCCTCGCCGGTGCGCTGGCGGTGGAACAGGGCGGCGCAGATGCCGCCGGCGATGGTCATCCCTCCCAGAAGGTCGCCGAAGGCGGGGCCGGGCGGAGGGGCGGGCCACTCCTCGTCGCGGGTGATGATGTCGGCCACCGCCCGGGCCCAGAACGAGCAGCCGTCGAAGCCGCCCCGGGCCGCCTCGGGTCCCTTGGGGCCTTGCCCCGACCCCCGCACGTAGATGATGTCGGGGTTGGCGGCGCGCATGTCCTCCACGTCGATCCCCAGCGACTTGCGCACGTCGGGCAGGAAGCTGGTGAGGAACACGTCGGAGGTGGCGGCGATCTTCAGGAGCAGCTGGCGACCCTGCTCGGACTTGAGGTCGATGGCCACCGAGCGCTTGCCCCGGTTCGGCAGCTCGATCATGTGGTTGACGCCGCCCGGACCGCTGGGGACGAGTCCGGAGTTGACCAGGCCGCGCTGGGGGTCGCCGGTGTCGGGGTGCTCGATCTTGATCACGTCCGCGCCCCACTCGGCCAGGACGGCGCCGGCTGCCGGCACGTAGGTCCACGAGGCCACCTCGAGAACCCGGATCCCCTCCATGATGCGAACCACGCTCACAACCCCCTGTCTCCCAGGGGGCGCACACTACGTGGTGGGAAGGCAGATCCTGCAGGCCGGGCGACTCTCCGCCTCATCGGCGGCCACCCGGCGCAGGCCGTCGGGGTGCCGGGCCACGATCGGGCAGTCGGCCCGGTGCACGTTGGTCCCGTTGGCGGTGGCCACCAGGTCGAGGGCACCCGCCTCGGACACCGGCTGGGTGCGGGCGGCCCGCCGGGGCCCGTCGGCGGTGGAGACGGCGTCGATCAGGCGCTGGAACAGCTCCTCCTGGCGGGCCATCCGCTCGGCGTGGTGGAGGTCGGCCTGGTCGTAGATGCGGTACAGCCAGTGGGCCCAGAACAGCAGGCCGCCGACGACCATCATCCCGAGCCCGACGAACGAACCGCTCACCAGGTACGGGATCTGCTGTTGCACATAGGGGGTGTGGGCCGACCCGTACCAGGAGAGCAGGATGATGACGACCCCGAGGGGCAGGAGGACGGCGCCCGCCGCCACCTGCCAGGTGTTGCGGACGTCCATCCCCCTCAGGCGGTCAGAGGCGGAGGCGAGGACATCTGCGACCGGCCGGCGCCGGCGGGCGGTGACGGGCTCGGCGACGCCGGCCTGCTCGACGGTCACCGCGCTCATATCCTCCCCTCCAGTAGCTGCCACCGGGCGTAGCTCATCAGCGGGCTGGCCGCCACGAAGGCCAGCGCCACACCAATGATGACCCAGCCGACCGGGATCGGCGACCCGTGGGGCGGGCCGGCGGCCTGGGCCACCAGCCGCTCCGGGCCCTGGCCGAGGTCGGCGCTGCCCGACGCCAGGACGGCGCCGCTGGTCGTGCCGAGATCGGGCGCGCCGGAGGAGACGCCCGGCTGGGCCGGGAGGCCGCCGCCCCCGAGGTTGCCGCCGAGCGGGCCCACGGAGAAGGCCGGCGCCGTGGTGGCGTTGGCCGACACCTGAGCGGCGCCGAAGACGACCTCGGCGTGCAGCGGAGCCCCCGGGGTCCCCAACGGGACGGGCGGGAGCCCCGGCAGGATGAGGGCGGGCACGCCCGGCACCCCGGTGGCGGGCAGCTGGCGGTCGATGGTTATGGCCAGGCCGCCGGAGTCGGCGGTGGCCAGCCCGCCCTTGGTCGTGACCGACGGGTCGACGAGATGCACGGCCATGCCGGCCGCCTGCAAGGCCTGGTCCAGCTGGGTCTGGGCCGACGGCAGGAGGCCTTGGCCCGCCGGGGGGCTGCCGATCACGTGGACCCCGTTGCGGTCGATGTAGGCCTTCTGCCCGGCCACGGTGACGTTTCCGATGGTGAGCGAGGCCCGGGGCACGCCGGTGGTTCCGTCCGAGCGGGAGGCGGCGCTGGCGCTCACCCCTGACACCTGGATGAGGCCGGCGATGTCGATGGGCCCCGTGACGGACGTGGCGGTGCCGTCGACGCACGATGTGCTCAGGTGGACGTCGGTGTGGCTCTGTGACGAGCCGGCCGAGATGAGCGGCGGCCCTCCGGACCCGAACGCCGAATCGCCGATCGAGGAGTCGGCCGAGGCCTGGTTCTGCTGGGCCGTGCTGTGGGCGCTGCCGACTCCGGCCTGGGAGCCGCCGGCGTTGGCCGGCGGGCTGAAGGTCTCATCGGCGGCCCGTCCCGGCGAGGGGGGATAGGTCGACTCGGCCAGGACCGGGTCGTTGGGCACGGGGAACGGGAACCCGAAGGTCCCGAGGGCGCTGCCCAGGTGGGCGGCGACGTCGCCCGGGTAGGCGGCCGAGGCCAGCGAGTCGACGACCGGCCCCCCCGACACGGTGGTGCGGGCGAAGGGCACGTCGAACTCCATGACCTGGCCCTTGCTGGGGTCCCCGACCGGCAGCAGGCCTTTGCTGTCCAGCTCGTAGTGGAAACCGGCCCCGAGGACCGACAGGCTGTAGCCGGCGATCTGTGTGCCCCCCGACGGGGCTGCCCCGGACGGGCAGCTGACGCTGGCGTTGGCGTCGGCGCCGGAGCTGAGAAGGCCACCTGCGCCCAGGGCGGGGGCGGCCAGAGAGACGCCGGCGAGGACCGCCGAGACCGCCGCCAGCGACCGGCCCAGCCGCCACCGGCGGCCGCCTCTTGCACGGGACAGGGCGCGTCGCACCATCTTCAACTACCCAGGTACGACGCCAGCACGCCGTCTTCCTGCAGGTCGGCCGGCTCTCCCACGTCCACCATCCGCCCCTTGTCGAGGACATAGACGTAGTCGGCCAGCTCGAGAGCGGCGTTGACGTACTGCTCGACCAGCAGGATCGTGACCCCGGCGGCCGCCATGGCCTTCACCTCGTCGAACAGCTGGGCCACGATCATGGGGGCCAGGCCCATCGAGATCTCGTCGAGCAGGACCAGCCGGGGCCGGGCGATGAGGACCCGGGCCAGGGCCAGCATCTGCTGCTCCCCGCCGGACAGGGTGCCGGCGAGCTGCTCGACCCGGCGCCCGAGAGCGGGGAAGCGCTCGATGCCCTGGTCGACCAGATCGTCTCCTCCGCCGACGAGTTGGCGCGACATCTCCAAGTTGGCCCGCACCGTCAGACTCGGGAAGATGCCCCGCCCCTCGGGCACGTGCAGCACTCCCATCCGGGCGATCTGGCTCGCCCTCCGGCCGTCGATGCGGACGCCGTCGAACTCGATGGCGCCGGCTGAGGGCCGGGCCAGGCCCGTGATGGCCCGCAAGGTCGTGGTCTTGCCGGCGCCGTTGGCGCCGAGCAGGGCGACCACACACCCTTCGGGGACGCTGAGCGAGACACCCACGAGGGCCCGCAGGCCGCCGTAGCTGACGGTCAGGTCACGCACGTCGAGGAGCGGACGTGGTTGCTCAGGCGGCATCGGTGCTCCCCAGGTAGGCGGAGATGACCCGCGGGTTCTTGCGCACCTCGGCCGGGGTGCCTTCGGCGATGCGCTCGCCGAAATCGAGGACGGTGATGGCGTCGCACACCTCCATCACCAGGGCGACGTCGTGCTCGACCAGAAGGATCGCCGGCTCCCCGGTGTCGCGTCCGACCACGTCGAGCAGCACGTCGCGGAACTGGGCGGTCTCATTCTGGTCGAGCCCGGAGCTGGGCTCGTCGAGGAGGAGCAGGCGGGGCCGGACACAGAGGGCCCGGGCCAACTCCACGACCCGCCCCTGGCCCGTCGACAGCTGGCCGGCCAGCCGGTTGGCGATCGACCCGAGATCCAAGGCGTCGATGACGCTGTCCACCACCTGGCGCCCCTCCCGCCGCCGCCGTCCGAGGGCGCCTCCGGGCACCGAGGACTCCCAGGCCGCCATGAGGTTGGCCTCCACCGTCAGGCCGGTGAACAGCTCGAGGCGCTGGAAGGTCCGAGCGATGCCCGCCCTCCCCCGCCGGTGGGGTGCCCAGTCGGTGATGTCGGTGCCGTCGAGGCGCACCCGGCCCTCCTGGGGGGCGACCAGACCGGTGACGGCGTTGAACAGCGTCGTCTTGCCGGCCCCGTTGGGCCCGATGAGGCCGGTGATGGTGCCCCGGCCGACGGTCAGGTCCACCTGGTTGAGGGCGTTGACCCCGCCGAAGCGGACGGAGAGCTTGCCCACCTCGAGCAGGGGGCCGTCACCGGGCACGGGCCGGCTCCGTAGCTCGGGCGTCGGCTCGGCCGTTGCCGTCCACCGACGGATCCGTTCCGTTCGATGCGGGCCGTCCCAGGGACGCGGAGGAGACCCGCAGGACCTTGGGGTCGCGCACCGGACGGCGCCGGAAGATGTCCGTGTAGTAGCGGAGGGTGGCCATGGTGATGCTGATCGGCCCTTCGGGGTACTGGGCCAGGCTGACCACGCCGATGCCGACACCGAGCGGGATGTAGCGGTTGATCGATGCCGCCAGCGGCAGCAGCTCGAAGGTCGAGATGCCTCCGGCGATGAGCGCCCCTCCGACCAGGGCCCGGCCGCCGAGGACGACCAGCAGCAGCAGCTGCAGCGACTGCTGGAAGGCGAAGTCGTTCGGGTCGACGGTCAAACGGAGGGCGCCGAAGAAGGCGCCGGCGAAGGCGGCGGCCGCCCCGCACACCGCGAACACCACCAGCTTGGTGAGGGTCAGGTTCACCCCGAAGGTGGACGCTCCGAGCGGGGCGTCGCGGATCATCTGCAGCCGGCGCCCGATCGGGCCCCTCCTGAGGAGGGTCGCGCCGATGCCGTACACGGCGAACAGGCCCAGAGCGAGGTAGTAGAAGCTGAGATCGGACACGAACGAGATCCCGAAGATGCGGGGCCGTGACACGGTCAGCCCGGTGTAGCCGCCGCTGATCGAGCCCCGGATGAACACCAGGTTGTCGAGGAGCAGGGCAAAGGCCATGGTGGCCAGGGCGAGGAAGAGCCCCGACAGCCGTATGGAGGGCAGACCGACGATGACTCCGAGCGGCACGGCGATGAGGGCGCCCACCACGGCGGCCCAGAGGAAGCCGTCCCCGTGGGCCCCGCCGAGGTGGCCGGCGGCGAAGGCCCCCACGCCGACGAAGCTGAACTGGGCGAGCGAGATCTGCCCGGCCCACCCGGTGAGGACGACCAGGGTGACGGCGATGGCGGCGTACACCAGCCCCGAGCTGATGTCGCGCAGGCCGGAGCCGTGCACGCCGATGGGCAGGAGGAGGCCGACCAGGAGCAGGGCCCCGGCGGTGACGGCGGCCCTCGCCCAACCGCCGGTCGGGGCCGACGCCGTCACCGACCGGATGGACGAGCGAACCTCCTTGAGGCCCCGCCCGTAGAAGAGCAGCAGGGCGAACAAGGCGATGTAGGGCAGCGACGCCTCGATGTCGGCGACGGTTCCGGAGCTGCCCCACTTGGAGAGCAGGCTCTGGGCGACCCCCAGCACCATCGCTCCCCCGAACGCCAACGGCAGGCTGACCAGCTTGCCCAATACGGCCGGAGCGAAGGCGTAGATGACCACCAGGACGAGGGTGTAGACGTCGAGGCCCTGGCTGGAGCTGAGCAGGATGCCGACCAGCCCGGCGAACATGCACGAGATCATCCAGGCGATCCGAGAGACGCCGTCGCTGCTCACGCCGTTGAGCTCGGCCAGGTCGCGGTTGTCCACCACCGCCCGGGTGGACAGCCCGAACCGGGTGCGCTGGAGGAGCTGGGAGAGCCCGATGCCGACAGCCACGGTCAGGATCAGGGTGAACAGCTGGGTGTAGCTGACGTTCAGCTGGTGGCCCACGGAGAAGGTGGAGGTCGGGAAGATGCTGCGCAGCGACCGGTCCTTGCCGCCGTAGAGGATGGGAGCGAGGGACTGGAGGACGGCGACCACGCCGAAGGTCATGACGATCTGGATCTCGGCCGACAGGGCGATCACCGGCCGGAAGAGCCGTTCGCAGATCAGACCGATCAGGGGCGCCACCAGCAGCAAAAGGACGGGCAGGGCGACCCATTGGGTGAGATGCCATCCGTCGCGCAGCTGCCAGAAGGTGAAGCCGCAGAACATGGCGATGGCGCCGTAGGCGAAGTTGAAGATCCCCGACGTCTTGTAGGTGAGGACGACGCCCATGGCGGCCAGGGCATAGACACTGCCGCTGAACAGGCCGATCAGGACGAACGGCCAGTAGGCGCTCACGTCGGTCTACCGCCTACCCGACCGGCACCAGTTGGCCGTTGCAGAAGAAGCCGCTGGCCGGCCACTTCCGGACGTAGTTGTTGCCCCTGACTATGACGTCCATGGTGCACGGCCCGGCCGGCAGCCGCATCCTCGGGGTGATCGGCGCCGTCGCCCCCCCGGTGTCCCAGGAGTCGATCGACTGCAGGATCTGGGTCAGCGAGTTCCGGGTCGGGTTGTGGCCGGCCTTGATCAGGGCGTAGATGAACATCTCGGCGCTGGCCCATGACTCGATGCCGAACCCGCTGGGCTGCTTGCCCGGCTCGTAGGTCTGCAGCATCTGCTGGTACAGGTTGACCTCGGGCTGGTTGTCGGTGAAGGGGATGAAGGGCAGGACGGCCTCGAAGTTCTGGGCGGTGTCCTGGCCGGCCACCTCGATCTGGGCGGGCGTGTAGCCGTCGAAGGTCGTCCCCTCGTACACAGGGTGGAAGCCCTGCCGCTGCATGGCCTGCAGGAGCTTGGCGTTGCCGGTTACGTCCATGGTCGTGAAGACCCCGTCGCAGCCTCGCTGCTTCATCTCGATGACGTCCTGGTCGAGTGAGGCGGTGGCCGGCGACACGCTGAAGTCGGTGAAGCAGTTCTGGGCCCCCTCGTGGACGAAGAGGTTCTGGAACTCCTGACCGGCGCTGGCGCTGATCGGGATGCTGTAGGAGAGGGTGGCGATCTTGGTGGGGAACTTGGCCAGCGCCTTCAGCCCGTTGGTGAAGCTGTTGTAGATCTCGGGGTGGCCGTTGACCACGTAGTAGGTCGACCCGTTGGTCGACCAGTAGACGGGTGACACCCCTCGGTTGGGGTTGATGGCCACGCCGATGTCGGGGACCTTGGCGTTGACCATCTCCTGCACGCCCCCGTTGTCGCCGTCGGAGAGGGAACCGACGAAGGCGAAGACCTTCGGGATCTCATCGGCGATGTCCGCCGCGTTCTTGCCGGCGTCCTGGCCGTCGTCCTCGACCAGCAGCTTGAGCTGGCGCCCGCAGATGCCCCCGGCGGCGTTGATGGCGCTGAACAGGGCCTGGACCGCCTCGGAACCCTGCTCGAAGTTGTTGGCGAGGATCCCAGTGAGCCCGCTGACATTGCCCAGGGTGATGGTGGTCGAGGTGACTCCGACGTCGGAAGCGGTGTTGCCGGCCGCCCCGGGGCACAGCGCCGCCTGCTGGGCCGGGCTGTAGGGAAAGTTCGCCGGTGTCAGCTGGGACGCCGGCACCGCCGGCCCCGACGAAGCCGGGGCGCCGATCACCTTGCCGCCGTTCCCTGCCGCGGTCGGACCCGACTGGGACACGGGGCCCGACCCGGTCTGGGTCGCACCACCGGAGCCGGACGCGCCCGGGCCGGACCCCGAACCCGCGCCGACCTGGGATCCGGCGGCGCCACCGGCTCCGAGGTAGGGGCCCACCCGGGCCCCGCAGGCCGCGCTGACCAGCGCCACCCCGACTAGCAGCGCCGTCGACGTTCGCGACCGCCGGGCGACTGCTCTCAATCCCACTCTGCTCCCCCATTCCAAGCGACGACCACCGGCCCGCCGACCCGGCTGATACAAAGCTATTTCCCCGGGTGGAGCTCGTACTCCTGCCGGAGGCTATCGGGGGGCCCCGAGGGGGACAAAGCGTCACAAAGGCGCGGTCAGGTCCTCCAGCACCCGCCGACGCAACAGCTTGCCGGTGTCGGTGCGGGGGAGCTCGGCGACGAGGCGGATCTCGTCGGGGGTCTTCGAGGACCGGAGCCGCTGCCGGGCCCATCGGCGCAGCTCGTCGGGGTCGGGTGTGGTTCCGGGTGCCGGCACCACCACACCGACCAGCCGCTGGCCCCACTCCTCGTCGGGCGGCCCGACCACGGCCACGTCAGCGACATCAGGGTGGGTGAGCAGCACGTCTTCGATCTCGGCCGGGGCGATGTTCTCGCCGCCGCGGATGATCGTGTCGTCCGCCCGCCCCTCGATGAAGAGGTAGCCGTCGGGATCGAGCCATCCCCTGTCGCGGGTGGCGAACCATCCTTCGGAGTCGTTCTCGGTCGACCCGGAGTACTCACCCGACACCTGATCTCCCCGGACGAAAATGAGGCCGGGCTCGCCCGCCCCGGTCGGGTTGCCGTCCTCGTCGCGGATCTCGAGCTCGATGCCTGGTAGGGGCCGGCCCACCGAGCCCAGCCGGGCCCGCACCGCCGGGTCCTGCGACTCGAAGGCGGCCCGGTGGTCGTCCGGGCCGAGGAGGGCGATGGTGGAACTGGTCTCGGTGAGCCCATAGGCGTTGACGAAGTTGACGCCCGGGAAAAGGGCCATGGCCCGCTCGAGAACCGGCACGGGCATGCGGGCCCCCCCGTAGGACAGATTGCGAAGGGTCGGCGCGGCGGCGTCGGTCGTGTCACCGAGGTGCTCGACGATGCGGGCCAACATGGTCGGCACGACCATGGCCTGGGTCACTCCATGGGTCCGAACCGCGTCCAGCCACTCTCCGGGGTCGAACCGGTCCAGGTAGACGATCCGTCGGCCGGCATAGACGTTGCTGATCACGTTGGTCAGGCCGGCCACGTGGTAGGGCGGCACCGCCACCAGGGCCGCCTCGTCCTCCCCGGCGCCCCCGAACTCGACCGTACCGAAGACGTAGGCCAACAGGTGGCGATGGCGAAGGACGGCGGCCTTGGGCTCGGCGGTGGTTCCGCTGGTGTAGAGCAGGACGGCCACCAGCTCCGGGTCGTCCGGAGCGGCCGGTCCCTCGGCGTCCCCGAGCTCGGCGAGGAGAGCGCCCCGCTCGACGCCGCCACCAACGGTCGCCACGCCGTCGTGCACCACCAGCGCCCCGGGGTGCGATCCGACGAGCGAGCGCAGCTGGCCTTCGCCGAGCCGGTAATTGAGCGGCACGAAGGGGACGCCGGCGGCGGCGGCGGCGAACAGGCAGACAGGGTAGGAGACGTGATTGGGGCCGACGTACAGGACGGCTGAGGCGCCGTGGCTGCGCAGCCGCTCGGCCAGGGCCCAGGCCCCCCGGGCCAGCCGGCCGATGTCCCAGTCACCGCCCGGGCCGGTAACCGCTGGCCGCTGGGGGTCCCCGGATGCGGCCATGTCCAGCACCATGCTCAGGTTCACGGCGGCGGCACCGTCAATCGGAGGAGGGAAGGGGCTTGGCGCCTTTGACGGTCAACGGGCGTCCCTCGAACTCCAGGGGACCGGCCCCCGCCTTGGCGCAAAGGACCTCGAGGCCGGACTCCTCGTCGATGTAGCGCTTGCCCAGCACGCAGCCGGCGTCGCCTCCCGGCGGGGGGGGAGCCGAGCCCGACGGATTGCTGCCTGCCGCCATGGGGGTGCCGCCACAGGACAAGGTCCCCGGGGTGGCGGGCTCTTTGAGCACGACCACCTCAGTCGAGCACTCCGCGCTGTGCAGCCGGGCGCCGGCGCGAATCTCCATCTCTCGCTCCTCCTGCCTACCGGCCCGACAAGCTACCCGTCGCCGCCGGCCGGCTTTCCGCCCTGGGCCACCCGCCGGTACTCGTCGGTGTCGTGCGCTTGACTCTCGGCTGCCAGCCCGAGGGCCAGAGCGTTGAGCGCCGACTGGCGCAGGTGCTGGTTGAGCACCGCCTTGGTCTCCTGCAGCGCCAGCGGGGGCTGCGAGGCGAGCCGGTGGGCGTAGCCGATCGCCTTCTCCATCAGCTCATCGGCGGGGACCACGAAGCTGGCCAGCCCCATCGACACCGCCTCGTCAGCGGAGATGCGCTCCCCGGTGAACAGGTAGTGCTTGACCCGCAGCAGGCTGGTCATCGTGGGCCAGGTGACCGCGCCCCCGTCCCCTGCGACCAGGGCCACGGAGACGTGGGGGTCGGCCAGGTAGGCGGTGTCGGCCATGAAGACCACGTCGCACAGGGTTGCGATGGTGCACCCCAACCCCACGGCGGGGCCGTTCACCGCCGCCACCACCGGCACCCGGACGTCGAGCATGTCCTGCACCAGCCGACGGGCCTCGCGCATCGATCTCCGTCGCACGGCCAGGTCCACCCGCCGGGCCTCGAAGTCCTCCAGCAGACCGCCGGTGCTGAAGGCCCGGCCGGCGCCGGTCAGGACGACCGCCCGCACCTCCTCGTCGTCGTCGAAGGCCGCCCACATGCGGGCGAAGGCCACGTGAAGCTCGTCAGAGAAGGCGTTCAGGGTGTCGGGCCGGTTGAGAGTAACGATCCGCACCGCACCGTCGGACTCAACCAGCAGCTCGCCGGACCGCTCGTTCGACAGCTCGACCACCTCCTCGAGGGTGGGAGGAGGCTACCGATCGGGTGGCTACCCTTCCGGCCGGTGAGCGGTCGGGAGCAGAACGCGGGGTTGTCGGATTTCCGGCTCACCGTGCGCAGGTGGCTGCACGAGAACCTGCCCCCGGACTGGGTCGACGCCGAGTTCGCCCCCAACTGGCCACCGTCGGACGACGATCCGGACGCGGTGGAGATCAGTCGGCGGTGGCACCGGCGGTTGCACGAGGGCGGCTGGCTGGCCCCGAGCTGGCCCGAGGAGTGGGGGGGCGCTGGGCTCGACCTGGGCCGCCGGATGATCCTCGACGACGAGCTGGCCCGGGCCCGAGCGCCGTTGCCCATCGGGTTCTCCGGCATCGAGACCCTGGGGCCGGCTCTCATCCGCTTCGGCACCAACGAGCAAAAGAGCCGGTTCCTGGCCCCGATCCTGCGAGCGGAGGAGCTCTGGTGCCAGGGGTACTCCGAGCCGGACGCCGGCAGCGACCTGGCCTCCCTGCGCACCCGCGCCCAACGGGTCGGCGACGACTACGTGGTGACCGGGCGCAAGGTGTGGACGTCCTACGGTGGCCGGGCCGACTGGTGCTTCCTCCTCGCCCGCACCGGCGGCGGCGGCCGGCACGGCATCTCCTTCCTGCTGGTCGACATGGCGACGCCCGGGGTCCAGTGGAACAAGATCCGCCAGCTGCACGGCGAGACGCACTTCGGCGAGCTGGTGCTCGACGAGGCCCGGGTGCCCGTCTCCATGCGGGTGGGCGAGGAAGGCGACGGCTGGCGGATCGCCACCCACAGCCTGTCTCATGAGCGGATGATGTCGGGGAACGGGCCGGGCCCGGTCCGGGCCCGCCTGACCGCCCTGCAGGGAATGGCCCGGGCGACAGGCGCGGGACCAGTCGAGCGGCAGGAGATCGCCCGGCTCGAGTGCCGTCTGCGCGGCCTCGAGGGCTTGGCGGCGGGAGCCCTGCGCCTGGCCGAGACCGGCGATCCCCGGCTGGGGGCATGGGCGTCGATGGTGAAGCTGGCCGCCAGCGAGATCCGGGTCTCCATCGCCGAGGTGGCGGCCCGGATCGTCGGCCCGGCCCTGGCCGCCTCCGGCCCCTCGTACCGGGCCACCGGCCACGTGCGGGGCAGCGGCCCGGAGCTGTGGGCGTGGGAGCTGCTGGACTCGAGAGCCGGCCCGATCTACGCCGGCACCAACCAGATCCAGCGCAACATCATCGGAGAGATCGGACTGGGACTGCCCCGATAGGGCGGCAGACAGGAGGCAAGGTGGGACTGTTGGACGGCAAGGTCGCCATCGTGACGGGCGCCGGGCGCGGCATCGGTCGGGGCGAGGCGCTCCTGCTGGCCGCCGAAGGAGCCCGGGTCGTGGTCAACGACCTCGGCACCACCCTCGACGGGGCCGGCGCCGACACGTCGGTGGCCCAGACGGTCGTGGAGGAGATCACCGCGGCCGGGGGGACGGCGGTCGCCAACCAGGACGACGTGGCCAGTTGGGAGGGCGCCCGCCGCCTGGTGGACCACGCCGTCGAGTCCTTCGGCGACCTGAACATCCTCGTCAACAACGCCGGCTTCGTGCGTGACCGTATGAGCTTCAACATGGACGAGGACGACTTCGACTCGGTCGTCCGCGTCCACCTGAAAGGGCACTTCGCACCCTCGCGCTTCGCCGCCTCCTACTGGAGATCGCGCTCGAAGGCCGGAGAGCCCGTCTACGGCCGGGTCATCAACACGACCAGCGAGGCAGGCCTCTGGGGAACCCCCGGACAGGCCAACTACGCCGCGGCCAAGGGCGCCATCTACTCGATGACGCTCGTCCTCGCCCGCGAGCTCGAGCGCCTGGGTGTGACGGTCAACGCCGTGGCGCCCCGGGCCCGGACGAGGATGACCGAGACGCTCGGTGGTGGCTTCTCACCCGACCAGCCCGCCGAGGGATTCGATGACCTCCATCCCGACAACATCGCCCCGGCGGTGGTGTGGCTGGCCAGCGAGTCCGCCGGCGACATCAGCGGGCAGGTCTTCATGGTGACCGGCGGGCGGGTGCACCTCATCGACGGATTCAGCGAGGCAGCCGCGGTCAGCAAGGAAGGCCGCTGGACCGCCGCCGAACTGGTCGAAGCCCAGGAGAAGCTGTTCTCCGGTCGCCGGAGGGGAACACCCGGGTTCGGCATCGGCGCCTGACCGGCGCCGATGCTCACGCCGAAGCGGCGTAGCCCCCGCGCTCCGGGTCCAGCCGGCGACGCAGCAGGCGGCGGGTCCGCTCGGCGACCCCGCCCCACACCCCCTGTCGCTCGCGGGTAACGATGGACCAGGTCAGGCACTCGACCCGCACCGGGCACTCGGCGCAGATGATCTGAGCCTGAAGCGTGGCCTCACCCCGCTCGGGAAAGAACACCGACGGGTCCACGCCAAGGCAGGCACCGCGCTGGCGCCACTCGTCGCCCGGTGGCCCGTACTCGGACAGGTAGGCGGTGACCTCGCGTTCTAGCTCGTCGACCCTACGGGAGTGGGCGTCCAGCGTGTCGGGCATGTCGTCTCCTCGTGGAGCGAGCCGCCCGTCCCGCGAGAAACACATCGTACCCCGCGGTGCGGCAGGATACGCGTCATCCCGCGGCGCGCCACCTATCGGTCCCATCCCCATGCCCAAGACGTCGACGTCGCCGCCCTGGAGGCGTCGCTGCGAGACCGGGTTCGGGGAGAGGTGCGCTTCGACGCCGGCAGCCGGGCCGCCTACTCGACCGACGCATCCAACTTCCGGCAGATCCCGATTGGTGTGGTGGTGCCGCTCGACGTCGACGACATGACGGCGACCGTGGCGGTGTGCTGCGAGCACGGGGCGCCGATAACCAACCGAGGCGGGGGGACCAGCCTGTCGGGCGAGACCACCAATGTGGCGGTGATCGTCGACAGCTCGAAGTACGTGCACCGTATCGAGGAGCTCGACCCGGACGATGGTTACGCCTGGTGCGAGCCCGGGGTGATCAACGACGCCCTGCGCGAGGCGGCCGCCCCCCACGGGCTCACCTTCGGCCCCGACCCTTCGACCCATGACCGCTGCACCATCGGGGGCAACGTGGGCAACAACTCCTGCGGCGTCCACTCGGTCATGGCCGGTCGCACGTCGGACAACACGCTCGCTCTCGAAATCCTCACCTACGACGGGGTGCGGATGACGGTGGAGTCCTCCTACGCCGAGGACGAGATCGAACGGGTCGTGGCCGGCGGCGGCCGGCGCGGTCAGATCTTCGCCGACCTGCGAGGACTGCGCGACGCCCATGCCGAGCGGATCCGCGCCAGGTTCCCGGCGATTCCCCGGAGGGTGTCGGGCTACAACCTCGACGAGCTGCTGCCCGAGCGGGGATTCAACCTGGCCGCCGCCCTGGTGGGCTCGGAGGGCACCTGTGTGACCGTGCTGAGGGCCAAGCTGCGCCTGGTCCCCTGGCCGGCCCACCGGGTTCTGGTGGTGGTGGGCTATCCCTCCATCTTCGAGGCCGCCGACGATGTCCCCGCCCTGCTGGAGCACCGGCCCATGGCCCTGGAGGCCATGGACCAGCGGCTGGTGGCGCACATGCGGGCGCGGGCGGCGAACGCCGCGGCCTTGTCCGGCCTGCCCCATGGATCGGACTTCCTGATGCTCGAGTTCGGAGGGGACTCGGCCGCCCAGGCAGAAGCCGACGCCCGCCGGGCCGGCGACCGGCTCGCCCGTCGGCTGGGGGGCTCGCACGTCTGCACCTTCGCGTCGCCGGCGGCCGCCACCGCCCTCTGGAAGCTGCGGGAGGCCGCGGTCGGGAACACCTCCCACGTCGCCGGGCAGGCCCCCGCCTGGCCGGGGTGGGAGGACTCGGCGGTCCACCCCGCCAGGCTGGGCCCGTACCTGCGTGAGCTGTGGTCGCTCTACCAGCGCTTCGGGTACACGGCCGCCGCCATCTACGGTCATTTCGGGGACGGCTGCGTGCACAGCCGGATCCCATTCGACTTCCGCACTCAGTCGGGGCTCGACCGGTACCGGGCGTTCCTCGACGAGGCCGCCGACCTCGTCGTCTCCTACGGCGGATCGCTCTCCGGCGAGCACGGGGACGGCCAGCAGCGGTCCCAGTTCCTCGAGAAGATGTTCGGCCCCGAGCTGGTGGGAGCGATGCTCGACTTCAAGCGAGCGTGGGACCCCGAGGACCGGATGAACCCCGGCAAGCTGGTCGACCCCGTGCGCCTGTTCCGCTCCGACGAGAACCTGCGCATCCGGCTGGACCCCCCGCCCGGCACCCCCACCTACTTCTCCTTCGCCGAGGACGGGGGAAGCTTCGAGTCCGCCCTCACCCGCTGCGTGGGAATCGGCAAGTGCCGGGCCCTCGAGGGGGGAGTCATGTGCCCCAGCTACCAGGTGCTACGCGAGGAGGAGCACTCCACCCGCGGCCGGGCCCGGCTGCTGTTCGAGATGCTCCAGGGTGAGGCCGTCGAAGGCGGGTGGCGGTCCGGCGAGGTCTTCGACGCCCTCGACCTGTGCCTGTCCTGCAAGGGATGCAAGAGCGACTGCCCGACGGGCGTGGACATGGCTACCTACAAGGCCGAGTTCCTCGCCCACCACTACCGGCGCCGCCTTCGACCCCGTTCCGCCTACGCCATGGGGCTCGTCATGTACGCCGCCCGCCTCGGCGGGCGGACACCGCGGGTGGCCAATCTGGCCCTTCACGGAACGGGCGTCAGCCGGGCGCTCAGGTGGGCCGCCGGCGTTCACCCCGATCGGCATCTGCCCTCATTCGCCCCGACGACGTTTCGCCGGTGGTTCTCCCGCCGGCCCCCCGCCAATCCTGCAGGGCCGCCGGTCGTGTTGTTTCCCGACACATTCACCAACCACTTCGACGTGGGGGTGGCCCGGGCCGCCTGTGAGGTCCTCGAGGCGGCCGGCTTCGACGTCCGCCTACCGGCGAGGGTCGCCTGCTGCGGTCGCCCGCTGTTCGACTACGGGATGCTCGACACGGCCCGGCGCCTGTTCACCCACACCCTCGAC
>JAJPHE010000148.1 GCA_021325435.1 Actinomycetota bacterium
GGTCACCGCCGATCAGGGGCCGATCCGGGCCGTTGAGCGCAGGGGCTCAGGCCGTTGAGCGCCTGACTCCGAAGCTCCGGCGTGGGCGCCTCGACCGCGCCCTGCCGCAGGCCACGGAGCCGGTCGGGTGAGCCTTGAGGTGTTCACGGACCCGGTGCCGGGGGTCCACACCGGGCGTGGCCATCGCCCCTCCTTCGGTTTGGGTTGGACCTCGAAGGATGACCCGGTGGCCATCACCGTCTCGGCGGGCTGGTCCACCCTCTCCTCGTCCACCACGTCCGTGGACGCTAACTGGCAATTAACGAACCACACTGGCAATGTATCCTTTGGGTTCATGGACGAGTTCGGACTGCTGAGAGCGTATCGTGATTACAGCGGGTACGACGTAGCACAGGTGTGCCCAAACGGTCACGTTGTCAACACGATGGCGAGGGAAGCGCCGCAGCACAATCAGGAATACTGCCTGGAGTGCGGCGAGAAGACCATTACGCAATGCCCCAGCTGCAGAGCCGAGATCCAGGGCAGGTACTATAGCCCGAACGTGGTCGTCCTGGGGAACGCCTACGTGCCTCCAGCATATTGCGGGAAGTGCGGTGCGGCGTTTCCATGGACAGGCCGACGTTTGGAAGCAGCAGCTGCGCTGGCGAACGATCTCGAGGGGTTAAGCGAGGACGAACGACAGCGGCTCGCCCTGACGCTTCCTGATCTGGTCCGGGATGTCCCAATGACGAAGGTCTCCGCAGACCGTTTCAAGCGGTTGGTCGCGAAGGCTGGACCTCAGGTGGCGGAGGCGTTCCGTGAGCTGCTGGTCGACATTGCGAGCGAGACAGCGAAGAAGACGATCTGGGGCTGAGGCGGGTCCTCAGCGCTACAGTGTGAATGGAGCCGCGCCACTGCTGGCAATCTCCTTGTTCGCAATGCCCTTCGCCCGGTCCTGGAGGATCTGGCACACAAGAACCAGTCCCCATCTCCTGAGGCTGGAACTCTGCGTCCGATCACCGTTCGGCAGCGTGCCCAACTGTGGCCTCGCTCTTCATGGACACGGGTATCGTGGCGCAGTCAGAGGCTGACTCAAGAGCCCGTGAGACGGTTTCCCCAACGGACTCACTTGCCATCCGCTCCAGCTCCTCGCCAATCGCCCGCACCTACTTGCGGGCGGTGGCCGGCCGCTCAGCCTGGGGGAAGGGCCGGCCCACCAGGTCCCGGGCTCGGGCCAGCTCCTCCCGCGCCCGCTCCCGCCTCCGGGCCGCATCGTCGTGCAGCCGCTCCAGGCCAGCCAGCACTCGAGAGGGCTCGCCACCGAGGTCCCGGCCGGCTCCGGGGGCTCAGCCGCAACTCGGGCTCGGGGATCCCCTCCAGCCTCACCACCGCCACCAGCCGTCGTGGCCCCGGTCGGCGAAAGCGGTGACGGTAAAGCCGCCCAGGCTGCCCGCTCCACCCGCGCCGAGTTCGTCTGGGAGCGATCCCTTGCTCCCGCCACGGCGCCCGGGTCGGGCGGCCCAGAGTCACCGGGGCGGATGATGGGCAAGGGACGGCCAGCTGAAAGCATGGTTCCTAGCATGCTTGCGCTCAGCAAAGGTGATTGGATCGCGCAAGAGGGGTGGTCAACCTCTGGCCCGTCTTCACAAGGTCGGCTCGAGTTCACCGAGCCCTCACTTGCACATAGGCCGGAGGGGAATCCTCCCTCATCATGGATAGCTGTTCTTCGGTTTAGAACTCGGTATCGATGGGTTATTCCATCTATTCGATATCAAATTCCATGAGTGGATCGCGCCGGTAGGGTGGTCAACCTCGAAACGGCCCTCGGAGGGGGGAGGTTGACCACCCCCCTCCGAACTCAGGCCCGACGACAAAACGACGACAACGGGCTTTTTCAGGCTTGCCAGAGGGGGCCGGCCGAGTTCACAATGGGTTACAGAGGTCGTCCCGTGAGGTAGGGGATTGAAACTGGAACCTGTCAGGGTTCCGTGAGCGCGGCGGCCGCGCGAAGGTGCAGAGGCCACCCCGCGTTAGCGTCCACGGATGTGATGGACGGGAGAGAGTGAGCCAATCCGCTGACAACCACGAGAGCTGGAGGACTGGATCGGCCTGGCCGACCGGGGTCAGGTAGGGATCATCAGCGTCCATAGCGGCGACAAAAGCCGCCGGATCAAGTGGGCCAAGCAGCAGGCCCGCGAGCAGGGGCGTCCTCACGGGGACCGGCGCGCCTTCGGCTGGATCGACAGCATGAACACCAGACCCGAGGAGGCAGCCACCATCCGCCGAGCCGTGGACGACCTGCTCAGTGGAGCCTCGATGGCCGAGGTGGCGCGCCGCTGGCGCGCGGCGGGAGTGGTCCAACCTCAGACCGGTCAGGCCCGCTGGACGCTGTCGACCGTCCGCCAGGTGATGCTCAACCCGCGGCACGCCGGCCTAGCCGGCTATCGGGCCGAGGTCCGCGATCCGCGTCCCTCGCCGGCGAGGCCTGCTGACTGGCCTGCTGCGGTGTGGGCGATGTGGAACCATCATGGTCCGCACCGGGAGCCACCGCGCTACCGGCTCGGGGCCGGAACCTTCGCGATATCGCGTCCGGCGCTGCCCCAGCGGTCGCGGCTGCGCGCGCGTGAGCATCCAGGCCGAGGGACTGGAGAGGCTGGTCGTCGATCTGGTCCTGCGGGTCGCGGACACCTCCGACCTGGTCACGGCGCTGGGCCGCCGACCAGCGGCGGCTGTCCCTCGAGGACAGAGTGCGGTAGGAATGACATCGCTTGTGATAGGGCATTGACGATGCTGCACAATCGTGGATGGCTCGGGGCTTCGGATGGACAACCTGCTCTGGCTGGCGCGGCATCCACGCTTCTTGGCCGATCCGCTGAACCTGGCCCGCCGTGTCATGCGGTCGGCCAGGGTGAGCCGCAACCTGGACGAGGCGGGGTTTGCCACCCTGCTCCAGGCCGCGCTCCCGCACCGGACGATCACGGCCGCGATGGTCCGGGTGTGGGAAGAGAAGCCGCCGCCCCCGCCCGGGGACGTGCTGGTGGTCGCCGTCGGGCTGCTGGGCCTGGACCTGGCCGCCGAGCTCGCCGAGGAGCCCACCGAGGCGATCTCGGGCCGCACGGCCCGCGTGACGATTCGACACGTCGGCAGAGATGCGGCCGACCTGCTCGATGTCCTTCAAGACGTCGCGATCGATCCCGACCGCCTGCGGGCGGCTGCTCGGGGCGAGACCCGCGTCGACCGCCGGCTGATCGATGACCTGGCGGCTCTGACGCGGGAGTACTGGTGCCTGTACCACACCCTCGCGCCGAGGACGCTGCTGCCCGCGACCGGCGCCCATTTCGATCTGGTATGCCGGCTGCTGGAGGCGGCTCCCTTCCACCTCCGCCGTGACCTCGGGTTGGGTGGCCGGCAAGGCGGCCATGCTCGACGGCTGGCTGGCGTTCCTGGTCGATGACCGCCGCACCGCTCGTTCCCGGTGGGGGTTCGCGGATGACCTGGCCCGCGAGATCGGCGACGAGCGCCTCCGCGCCCACGTCCTGATCGCCAGGAGCTCGCTGGTCTCCAGCCTCTCCCACGGCGGACGGGGAGGTGAGTCGTGGCTGACGATCGCCCTGCTCGACGAGGCGGAGCGGGCGGCCGGTGCCGATGCCCAGCACCGAACCTGGCTCCTGGCCCGTCGGGCCGAGGAGCACGCCGCGACTCACCACGGCGTGGGCCGGGCGCGGGCCGAGCTGTCCTGCAAGCGGGACCTGGCCGCGGCTGAACGGAGCCTGGCGACCAA
>JAJPHE010000028.1 GCA_021325435.1 Actinomycetota bacterium
GCAGCCCGGATGAAACCGGGTCCAACCCGACGACCGGTGGATGGTCTCCCTTAGCTCGCGCTCAGTCGCGACCCGCCCACTCAGCGCCTATCCGCGCGGCCTCTAAGTCGCGGGGCTGTCCGGTGGGAGCCACAGACCGCGGGCCCCCGGGGCGTCCCAACTACGACGGGAAATCTATCGGTCGGCGCGTCCAGGGCCCTGTTCCGTCAGGCGTCGCGGGTGACCATCCGCCAGGCGCCGAGGACGGTCCAGCCCACCAACCAGGCAAGGATGACGCAGACGGCCACGGTTCTCGATTCCGGCAGCAGCTGGGACACCACGCGGCCACCGTTGGCCGCCCGGTCGCCTCCCCCGCCAAACACGAAGGCGAGACCCCCGGGTTCCAGGTGGGCAGTGGCCAGACCCACGACCGCCCGCTGCAGGTTGGAGAGATGGGGAAGGTGCGCCATGGACACGATCGGGGTGAGAACGACCTCGAGCACGATCATGAGGATCACCGCCACCGTTCTCTGCCCCAACAGAGAGGCGAGGCCCAACCCAACGAGGAAACCGACGGCCGCCTCCAGCTCGATCCACAGTCCGGTCCTGACCATGAGCGAAACCGACGGCGCCAGGAAGATTGCGCTGTAGCCCGGGTAGTCCTGCGTAGCGACCTGGACCGCGAAAGCTCTGAGCTGGTCCGGGGTGTACTGCGGAGGCACCAGCGGCCCAGACGGGCCGACCGGGAACACCTTGACTCCTTGGCGACCGCCGGGGCCCTCACCGCACGGCACCGCCGGCGGGGGCGTCGACGCCCGGAATGGGAAGTCGCAGATGACAGTGTCGGGGTGCTGCCCGGCCCAGGACTCAAAAGCGGGCAGCGACAGGCCGGCGGGCACATTGGCGCCCTGGTAGCTGATCGTGGTGGGGGCAGCGAACACGCACACGGCGCAGATGACGGTGAACCCGAGGGCCACCAACGGGACGATGATGCCTAACCCGGCGGGGATCCGGGCCAGGTAGATCGCCAGCCGGGACCGCCCGGTCACCACCAGGTGTCGGAACATTCCCTCGCTGAGGTCGTTGGACCCGGCCGTGGCCCCGAGGGTGGCGGCCACGATGAAGCCGAACACGTACATCACACCCGCGACCAGCCCCGAGAAGATGTTGTAGCCACCCGCCGGCCCGTAGGACTTTGGTGCGAAGGCGTGCAGCAACAGCCGGATCACCAGGAACACGGTCGGGATGCCGACCGTCACCACTACCAGGGTGGCCATGAGCCCCCGGCGGCGGCGGAGCTCCATGAACCGAGTGCCGATCATCGCTGGCGTCGGGATGGGCGATCCCCGGCGGTCGGGGCGGGTGTCCAATGCCGACGTGGCAGTCACTCTGGGTCTCCCAGTCTGCTCGTGACCTGCAGGAACCACGCCTCGAGCGAGGCCCGGACCGGCTGGAGCCGGTAAACCGAGATCCCCGCCTCCACCAGGATCCGGTTGACCTCCGCCGTGACACCCCGGTCGGTCCCCCCAGGCAGGGTGAGCTCGAGTCCCTGGGGGCTGACGACAACCTGGGCACCGAGGGTGGTGCCGGCCACTAGGCGCTTGGCCCGCTCAGGGTCGGAGCACTCCACTTCCAGCACCAGCGCCGCGCCCGCCAGCAGCTCGGAGATCGGGCCCTGATGGATGATGTTTCCCCGGTCCACGATGGCCACGGCGTCACACGTCCGCTGGACCTCGTCGAGCAGGTGCGACGAGAGCACCACGGTGCGGCCCTCGGCCACGAGGGACACGATCATGTCGCGCATCTCGTGCATTCCCGCCGGGTCCAGACCGTTCATGGGCTCGTCCAGGATCAGAAGCTGCGGATCCCCTAGGAGGCAGGCGGCCACACCGAGGCGCTGGCGCATTCCCATCGAGTACTTGGACACCCGGTCGTCGGCCCGGTGGAGAATGCCGACGCGCTCGAGGGACGGGTCGATCCGGTCCCGCGCGGCCGGCTCTCGCGCTGCGGCGAGGATCTGGAGGTTCTGGCGTCCGGTCAAGTGGGAGTGGAAGCGGGGCTCGTCGACAATGGCCCCGACCCGCGCCAGGGCCTGGTCGCGCCGCTTGGGTACCGGATGCCCGAGCAGGAACATCGTGCCGGCGTCGGCGTGCGTCAGCCCGAGCAACACCCGGATGAGAGTGGTTTTCCCAGCGCCATTGGGCCCGAGGTAGCCGAAGGCGCACCCCCGGGGCACGAGCAGCTCCACCCCGTTCACAGCGATGTTCTCGCCGAACCGCTTGGTCAGCCCGTGGGTCTCCACCGCCCAGCGGCCGTCTCCAGGCGCTTGCTCGGCGGACATGTCCCGCTACGTTAGGCCCTTCCGGCTTAGGCGGGGTGCACCCCGTAAGTGCAGAGACACGCGCCGAGCAGCGGCGCCCGCGGGTCCTCTGAGGGGTGAAAACTGGCGTGATCGCGGGGCGGCGGCAGTCGGGCGTCGTGACCGCTTCCCCATCGGGGAGTATACGGACGTGCCGTCTTCTCAATGAGATCGTACGAGAGATCGCCGCGTCACCGAGGCTCCCGGCACGGCGCTCTGGGTGATCGCGGACGGCGAGACCGCCGTTACCTGTGACGGCGTCACCAGCATTGACGATCAGCTGCCGGTTACGCCGAGCACCTCAGCCGAACGGCCGTACCGTCGATGCCAATACACCTCGTCTGCGAAGCCGAGGCGCCGGTAGAGCGCGGCCGCCGGCCCGCCGTCGGCGCAGTTGATCAGCAGCGACCGAACTAGACCCTCCGCCTCCCTGGTCCAGCGGGCAAGCATCGCCTGGGCGATGCCACGATGACGGTAGGGGACTCTGGTGGCAACGTTGAAGACCATCTGGTCGTTGCCCATGTAGTGACCAAGGATGCTGACAACTTCGCCCGCCTCCCGACCGAGCTGGTAGCGGCAGACCGGCCACTCTTGTTTCCAACCCTCGATTTCCGCCGTGAGCCGGTCGGCATCCGGCATGGCCTCGTCGTCCGCGAACCCCTGGAGCTTGACCCTGGCCCAGTCGCGCAGGCCGTCCAGGTCGGTGACGTCCTCGACAGCCAGGCCTGGCGGCCCGGGCTGGGCCCGAATGGCGCCTACCAAGGCGAGAACGATCGTGTCCTGAGCCTTGGAGAGGCCGACCGCTTCCAGGGCCGGCCCCAGCCGCTCGGCCCGGGAGCGGTCATCCACCCACACCTCGAACTCGGAGCTCCCGTAGAACTCAGCAGCGGCGGCGAGGGCCCCAGCCACCTCCGCAGGGTCGTCCACCGTCAACACAAGCCGCCGGAACGCGGCCCGCTCAGAGTTGCTCAAAACCCCGAACGTCTCTCGGGTAACCGATATCCCCAGTTTCGGCGTGGAGCACGTATACCACGACCGGACTTGTTCGGCCACGGCATCGTGGTCCGGATGCTGCTCCATGCTCTCACGCTACCGAACCCCGATACGGGGCGTCCCCGAGCGCGCCGAAGTCGGCAGCACCACCTTCTTCGGCTACCTCGGCGACAAGCAGGAGGTTCTTACAGGGGATTCATCGCGATCGGCCGCGCGTTGGGTCGCCCCCTGGGTTGGAAACCGCCTTCCTGGGCGGCGTGCTTGTGCAAGCGTTTCCAGGCAGTGGGCGTTCCGAGGAGAGCGGATGTCAGCACAGCAGCCGCTTCTGGCGACCGGCGCGGGCCTCGGCGGGTTGGCGGGATCTCGCTGGTCGACTCGTCTGAGTCGCCGGAGTTCGGCTACCTCGACGGGTCCGAGGGGGGCCCAGGTGGGAGCGGCGACCAGGTGGTCGCCGCTCGTGTCAGATGCCGGGAATCTCGGTAACGAGCCGGCTGCCGATGTTGGTCGCCGTGGGGTTGGGGTCGGACAGGACCGACATCCAGAACTCCGCCCACTCAGTGTCCGCCTGCAGAGCGTTGGCGAACTGGGTCCACGCGGTCAGATCCTCGAACGACGTTACGTAATCCACAACACCCGGCTCACCGCCGACCGCGTTCTGTACGACCATCACTCTTGCGCCGAGGCGCTCATGGATCTTCTTGGCATGACCCGCCTTGGCGACGAAGTCGCCGAGCCGGTCCGGACGAACCTTCCACGTGACAACATGTGCTACCGCCATTTAGTGCTCCTTTCCGCCGTGCGCCCTTGCGCGGTCGAGTGTGATGGTCTCACTACTCGCCGGAGCGATCGATAGCACGTATGGGGGGTCACACCGCGGCCGACCGCTTCACACGGTGGCCGGCCGCTCCCCCTCCGACGTCATCCCTCAGTTGACGATGGGCGCTCTGTGATGTCTCAGCACGGTCTACCGGTTGTTACTGCTCATACGCCCGTTATCGTCGCTCCAGAGACCAGCTCGGATCAGGGGGCGGACGTTGAAGAGGCCAGCGCGGTCTGCAGCTCAGAGAGGAGATCAGCCACCACGTCCTCTTTGAGGACCAGATTGCGCCGGCGCCCCTCCTTTACGTCGGCAAGTAGCCCGGCCTCACGCAACAGCTTCACGTGATTGCTGACGGTCGGCTGGGTGATGTCGAGAGCGGTGGCCACTTCGGTGACGGTTCGGGGCCGGGCGCGGACCAGGTCGAGAAGCGCCAGCCGGGTCGGGTCGGAGATCGCCTTCAGCCGACGCGCCAGTGCTTCTGTCCGGTCGCGGGCGAGCGCTCCGTTCACGTCGGTGCGGACGCCCACCACCACCAGGTTGGGAAGGTCAACCAGCAGCCCCAGGTGGGTGAAGAACGCCGGTACCACCGTCACCTCGCCGTTGGCGCCCATTCCGCCAACCGCCTGCTGGAGCACCGCGCCGAAGTCACAATCGCCCCGCGTGACGTCCATCCAGTCGGCGCCCCGGGCCAGCAATGCCCGCCGTTCGGCAATCGCCGCCTCGACGCTGGGCTTCCCGGAAGACTCCCACGGCGGGCCCACCGCGGCCCATGTCGCACGCAGCAGCTCCGAGTAGTCGCGACGGCGGACCCGAGAGCGGCGCAGGAGGACCATTCGCCCGACGATGGCGGCTCGGTCCTCCTCGGACTCCGAGATGAGGGCCAGGTTGTGAAGGTCAGCTGGTGCCCGGGCGCAGATCTCCTCAACCTGGCTCAGGAGCTCGTCTGGATCCAGAGTGAAGAGCACCCCGCCGTGGTGGGCCAAAAGGATCAGTTCCATGAAGCCTCCGCAGCTCATGGAGAGGTCGGCCGGCCAGAAGTCCCGGATTTGCTGCCCGAGAGCTGGATCGGCTCCGTAGACGGCTGAGAGGACGGGATGGTCGTCGCGGAAGTCGGCCCGACTGGCTGACCCGAGCGCCCACTCGAGCTCCACCGCGATCGAGCCCTGTATCGACACCCTGGGTTGGGCCGGGGCCACCTGAGGCGTGGTGAAGATTGGCATAGCCCAATGACTATATCGCAATATAGTTGCCTGTCAAGGCCTCGTGGGTTAGCGTGGGCACATGCACCCGGGATGGTTGCAGTCAGAGGTCAGTGAGCGACGAGCGGCCCTGCAGCGGGACGCCGTACCCCGACGAACCCCCTCAGTAAGGGCCAGGCCACCAAGGTCGACAGGTCGCGGTTGGTCGCCCTCGCGACGGCTCGGCGCCCTGTTGATCTCGGTGGGCCGGCGGCTCGCCCCAGAGGAAGTAGCGCTTCCGTAACGCCGCGCCGCGGCGCGGCACCAACCTCTTTCGGGGACCCTTCGAATCGGACGGCTTCACCGTGAAATGGCGCGCTCGCACAGTTCGCGGCGATGTCGAGGCTCTGCTCCACCATTATCACGGTGGCGCCACGATCACGCATGCGATGTTGCACTCGTTACCGCCGTCACCCGACCCGCTGACATCGAAGAGGTCGACGCAACCCTGACGGGCGTAGGCCTCGTTTGTGTCGGAGGGGCGAATTGGCCACCTGCACCACGGCAAACCCTGCTCGATCTGGCGGCGTGACGGTCAGTCTGCCTCGCCTTCTTTGGAGAGGCGCAGCCCAACCAGCGGACCATGGCGGCCTCGTCAACCTCTCCCGCCGCCACGGCCACCATCTGGGCCACGGCGTCATCGGCAGGAACGTCCAGGATCCGTCCGTGAGCTCGCAGAACATGTTGAGGCATCCCCAGGCCAAACGCTTGTTGCCGTCGGGCAGGGGATGGTTCCGGGCGATCCTGACCGCCAGGAACGCCTTCTCGATGAGGTCCGGGTAGAAGTCGTGATCACCGAAGCCGGCCTGCGGCGCGTGGAGGGCGGAGTCCAGTAGGTCCACTCCGGCCGAACGAGCCAGGACGGCGCTGTCGATGCCCGTGACCGCCTCGGCAATGACCAGCGCCTCAGCGAGCGACAGATACCTCACTGGGCCAAGCGGTCGAGTATCTCCTTGTCTCGGTCCGTGAGGCGCCGCAGCCGGGCCATGAAGTCCTTATCCCCCTTCACCCGCTCGATCTCGGCACTGAGCGCCTCCAAGACGACGGCGTTGACACTCATCCCCCGGCCGCGGGCCACGACCTCGACCTGCTCGGCCAGCTCCTCGGGCATGCGGACGGTCGTCACCTTCTTCGCCATGCCATCATAATAGCATGCCAGTAGCGCTACCCTACGTAGCGCTCGGCTCAGCCATGTGAGCGCCCGCCCGACCTCGACCAGGGCACACCCGCGACAGAGGAGCCATCTGGTCGGCCGAATCGGCCACGAAGGAAGGGCAGAACCGACCAGGGAGCCGGCATTCCGCGGCAACTGACCGTCACAGCCGTCGGGCACAGTGACTGCCATGAGCCAAGGCGACGATGATCGGGTTCCTCCAGGCCTTGTTCTGAACCTCGACGAGGCCTTTCGCGTCTTGGAGGCCCTAGAAGATGCGCTGCTCGCCCTAGAGGAGGCAGGGCTCGCCCCAGGGCTTCAAGACGAGCTGGCGACCGTCATCCGCCTAATCCACGGTAGCCTTGGTCTGGACGAAGGAGGCCTGCGGTGAGCGAGCCCGAGGTTCTGCGGCCAGCGGAGGCGGCGCGTCGTCTCGGTGTACCCACCCGGGTCGTAGTCCAGGCGATGTACGAGAAGAAGCTGCCGCGGGTTCGGCTTCCTGATGGAACGCTCGGCATACCTTTGGATGCTCTAGAGGGGTTCCACGTATCCACCACCTAGGTTGGCGACGGCGCGCGATACGTGCCGATCTCCGTCGAGTACGCGGCCGGTGCCATGCGCGCGGAAATACCGGGGCCGGTGATACCGGGGCGGGTCGCCAGAATGGCCCACCCGCTCGACACGTCAGTGGATCGTGGGCTTGCCGTCGAAAAAGTCCTGGAGGCGGTCCAGTGTCAGAGGCCTCTCTTCGAATCGAACGCCTGCGGGTGAGCCATCCGGCCGACGACGACAACCTATCGGAAGCGAGCACGGAGCCTCTGAGGTCCCCTGGCCGCCCGGTCGCCGAGAACGACTCGGAAGCGACGTTCATGCCGTGCCCATCGGTCCCGGCCTGGGGAGCGGCCGGCCAGGGGCGGAGGTCGAGTGACACCGCCGGGGGGCCGATCAAGGGGCCGTGAATCCGGTTCGGCTTTCCGTCTCCGCCTGTTACGCCGCTGATGCGGCCGCGGTTCGGATCCCTACCGGACTGCCGGGGTTCGGGTTCAATACCCGGTGAGAATTCCCAGGAGTGGGAGGAGCGAGTGTCGGAGGGGGGACTTGAACCCCCACGCCCTTGCGGGCACTAGCCCCTCAAGCTAGCGCGTCTGCCTATTCCGCCACTCCGACCTGGTCCCCGTGGGGCCGCTCAACTCTACATCGGCGGCGTCTCGCCCGATCGAGACCGGACACCAGGCGGCTATTTGAAGTACCAGTCCTCCAGGTTCCAGAACGGGCCCATGACCGCGTTGTCGGAGACCGGGCCTCGGACCTGACTGTTCCGAACGAGAACGTCGGGCAGAGTGGCCACCGGCACTAGGGGCACCAGGCGAGCGACGGCCTGCTGACCCTGCTTCAGCAGAGCCGCCCGGTCTCCGTCGTCGAGGGTGCGGTCCGCCTTCCCCCAGGTGTCGTCCAGCGACGGGTCGGCGATACCGGTCCAGTTCTGGCCGGAGTAGCCGTTCGCCGGCGCCGGGATGTTGGACGAGCACCAGAGGATGCACTGACCCGGGTCGCGGGCGGTGAAGACGTCGGCGTAGATGGCAGCCTGAAAGTTGCCGTGAGGCAGGTCGTCGTCAAACAGGGCGCCGACGCTCTCGTTCTGCACCGTCGCCTGGAAGCCCGCCGTTCTCCATTGGCTCTGCACCATGGCCTCCATCTGCGCCCGACGAGGATTACCCAGGGTGGACTTCAGCTGGATGCTCGCCTGCTGGCCCGACCTCGTCCAGGTTCCGTCCGCTCCCTTGTGCCATCCGTCGCCGGTCATGAGCTCGTTCACCATGGCGAGGTTCAGGTGGTACTGGGAGAAGGCCGGCGTGTACACCGATGACCAGCTCGACGGTTCCGAGGACTGCAACGGCCGCGGGTTGGGCTCCGCCCTGCCAAACAGGGCCTGGACGAGCGCCTGCCGGTCTATGGCGTAGGCGAGCGCCTTGCGAACCGCGGGCCGGTCCAAGGGGCTGCTTTGCGCGTTGAACCAGATGGCCTCGTCGTTGATGCCCGGGTAGACGCCAACGACCGCCCCCGGCGCGCCCCGCAGCTGGCTGACCACCTCGAAATCGGACTGGGTGTAGACGATCTGGGCCTGGCCCTGACGGTAGGCCTGGACCTGAGCTGCTGGGCTGCTGTTGAACTGGAAGACGACCCGGCTCAGAAGCGGCTTGGCCCCCCAGTACCGGGGGTTGGGTACGAGCGTCATGCTCCGTCCCTTCACCCAGCCGGCGGCGCCTCCTTCGAGCATCCAGGGTCCGCCCGACCAGCCGTACCCGTCCTTCATCAGGCCGTCGCGGTCGCCACCGGCCAGGATGTGGGAAGGCAGTATCCCGTACTGGTCGGCGCCGAACAGGTCGCGCCAGGCGGCGTACGGCTTGGCGAAGGTCGCCACGGCCGTGTCGGCCGACGGCGTGTCCACCGCCACGATGTCGGAGTAGCCCAGGTCCGAGTAGATGTCGCTGCCGTGGGCGATCTGGTCCCACGTGTAGCGGATGTCGGCCGAGGTGATCGGAGCCCCGTCCGACCAGCGGGCTCGAGGGTTCAGGTGGTAGGTGACCCGCTGCGGGGGCCCGGCGTCCAGATCGGGCGCCCCGGCCAGCACGGGTCCGGGGACGTAGTTGCCACTCTGGTCGACGACGAACGCCTTGGGAACCGTCTCTGCCTCCAGGGCCCAGTAGCCCCACGGCTCGCCGGCGCAGCTGCCGATCCAGTCGGCGCAATCGGGCTCCTGACCGGCGGCGACCGTGAGGGTCCCACCCGGCTTCCCCGCCCGGGCCGGGGCGGGGGGCCCGCCGCAGGCGGACAGAAGGGCGGCCACGAGGATGAACGCCACGGTCACCGGCCAGGTTGGTGGACGTCCGGGTCGTGCGCCCGGCACCCCTAGATCACCTGGCGTGTCTCGGCGAAGTGACACGCCGACGGGTGACCCTGACCTCGGTCCACCAGCGCCGGCTCCTCGTCGGCGCAGATCTGCTGCGCCTTCCAGCAGCGGGTGCGGAACCGGCAGCCGGACGGAGGGTTGGCCGGGCTGGGCACCTCCCCGCTCAGCACGATGCGTCGCCGGCGGCGCTCCGCCCTCGGGTCCGGAATGGGCACGGCCGAGAGCAGGGCCTGGGTGTAGGGATGGGAGGGCTCCTCGTAGATCTGATCGCGGGTGCCGATCTCGACGACCTTGCCCAGGTACATGATCGCCACGCGGTCGGAGATGTGCCGGATCACCGAGAGGTCGTGGGCGATGAACAGGTAGGCCAGGCCCAGCTGGTCCTGCAGGTCCTCGAGGAGGTTGACCACACCGGCCTGGATGGACACGTCGAGGGCGGACACCGGCTCGTCGAGCACCAGCACCGAGGGCTCGAGGGCGAGGGCCCGGGCGATGCCGATGCGTTGGCGCTGGCCACCCGAGAACTCATGGGGGTAACGGTTGCGGTGTTCGGGGTTGAGCCCGACCAGCGCGAACAGCTCCTCGATGCGCCGGGCACCGGTCTCGTCCCAGCGGTGGTGGATGTGGAGCGGTTCGGCGACGATGTCACCGACCGGCATCCTGGGGTCGAGCGAGGCGTAGGGGTCCTGGAACACGACCTGCATTTCCCGTCGGACGTGGCGCATCTCCTTGCGGGTCATCTGCGTGAGGTCGCGGTCGCGGAACAGCACCTCCCCTGAGGTGGCCGGCTCCAGCTGGAGGACGACCCGCGCCGTGGTGGTCTTGCCGCAGCCGGACTCCCCCACCAGGCCGAGGGTCTCGCCGGGGTGCAGGGCGAACGAGACACCGGAGACGGCGTGCACCTTGCCCACCTGGTGGCGGACGATGCGGCCGCCCCGGATGGGGAACTCCTTCACCAGGTCGCGAACCTGCAGGATCGGAGTAGTGGTGGGCGCGGCCGCGGGCTGAACCGTGGTCATTCCACCACCTCGGCGTCGCTTGAGATCGGCGCAAACAGCTCGTCGCCGGGGGACACCTCCTCGGCGTAATGGCAGGCGGCCAGGTGCCCCCCGCCGACAACCGGTCGGAGCACGGGTTCGTCCTCGGCGCAGTTCGGGCGGGAGATGGGGCAACGGGGCATGAACGGGCAGCCGGGCGGCATGTTCGCCAACGACGGCGGGACGCCGGGTATCGGGCGCAGCCTCTCATCCCCGCTGGCATCGAGCCGGGGCAGCGATCCCAACAGCCCTTTGGTGTAAGGCATGCGGGGCCAGTAGAAGATGTCCTCGACCGTCCCCCGCTCGACCGCCTTGCCGGCGTACATCACCATCACATCGTCGGCCAGGCCGGCCACGACCCCGAGGTCATGGGTGATGAGGATGATGGCGGCGTGGGTCACCTCCTGAGCGGTGCGGAGGGCTTCGAGCACCTGGGCCTGAACGGTCACGTCGAGAGCGGTGGTGGGCTCATCGGCGATGATGACGTCGGGGTCGTTGGCCATCGCCATGGCGATCACGACCCGTTGGCGCATTCCGCCGGAGAACTCGTGGGGGTAGCCCGCCGCCCGCTGGCGGGCTTCGGGTATGCCGACGGTGTCGAGCAGGTGGACGGCCCGATCCCAGGCGGCATCCTTGTCGATCTCCTGATGGGCCTGGATGGCTTCGACCAGCTGCCATCCCACCGAGTAGACGGGGTTCAGGGACGTCATCGGGTCCTGAAAGATCATGGCGATCTCCGCACCCCGCACGGCCATCATCTCGCGGTCGGGGCGTCCGAGCAGCTCCATCCCTCGGAACTTGGCCGAGCCCGCCACCTGGGCACTCCGGGGCAGGAGCCCGAGGAGGGCCATGGCGGTGACGCTCTTGCCGGAGCCGGACTCTCCGACGACGCTCAGCAGCCGGCCGGGCTCGAGGGTGAAGCTCACCCCGCGGACGGCGCGGACGAGGCCGTCCTCGCTGCTGAAGGTCACCGAAAGGTCACTGACCTCCAGGAGGGGCGCGTCATCGGAGAAGAGGGCGTCGTCCATCAGGCCCGCACCCGGGTCTGGCGGGGGTCGAAGGCGTCACGCAACCCGTCGCCGATGAAGTTGACACACAACACGATGACGACGAGGAAGATGGCAGGGAAGGCGAACAGCCACCACTCGGTCGTGGCCGCCCCCTGGTTCTGGCTGATCAGCAGACCCAACGAGGTCTGGGGAGGCTGGACCCCGAGCCCGAGGAACGAGAGAGTGGACTCGAGCAAGATGGCCGTGGCCACCGACAGTGTCGTGTTGACGATGATCGGCCCCACCGCGTTGGGGAGGAGGTGGCGGAGGATGATGCGTCCGTCGCCGGCGCCGAGGGCCCGGGCCGCCTCGATGAAGTCACGCTCGCGCAACGACAGAAGCGCTCCCCGCACCAGCCGGGCCACGGAGGTCCAGATGACAAACCCGATTATCAGACCGATGAACAACCAGCTGCCAGCGTGTCGGGCCGCCTGACGGGACAGGACCAGGAGGATAGCGAGGATCGGGATGGTGAGGATGAGGTCGGTGAACCGCATGAGAAAGGCCTCCGGCCAGGAGCGGTAGTACCCGGCCAGAGCGCCGATGGCGACGCCGATGACCATGCTCACCGCCGCCACCACCAGCGACAACTCGATGGAGGTCAGCGACGCCCGCATCACCTGGGCGAACATGTCGTGGCCCACGCCATCGGTGCCGAACGGGTGACCGCCGGTCGGCCCGCTGTTGAGGGCATCGGTCAGCTGCGAGTAGGTGTAGGGCCACAGTCGCGAGCCGATCTCGTCGAGCAGCAGGATGGCCACGAACAGCACCAGGCTGGCCATGGCCAGCCGGTGTCGGAGGAACCGGCGGAGGATGGCCCGGCCCTGGCTGCGGGCGGCCACGGCCGCCACCGAGGTGTCGACGAACGACTCGGGGGACGGCATCGCCTCAACCGGGGCGGTGGAGCCCCCCACGCCGGTGCTCGGCGCCGGAGCCCCGGTCGCCGGATCGGTGGCCCCCCCGAGGAGCCCGGGGTTGTCAGGCATGACGGATCCGGGGGTCGAGGTAGCCGTAAATGATGTCGACGAGCAGATTGAACAGGATCACGATGCCGGCGGTCAGCATCAGGTAGGCCAGCACCACGTTGACGTCGATCTGCTGGATGCCGGTGAGCAGGAACTGGCCCATGGCGTTCCAGCCGAAGACCGACTCGGTCACCACCGCCCCACCGAAGATGGCGGCGGTGTCCAACCCGATGACCGTCACCACCGGGATGAGGGCGTTGCGGAGGATGTGGCGGACCAGTACCCGGCGAGGTGAGAGTCCCTTGGCCCGGGCCAGCCGGATGTAGTCCGAGTTCTGCACGTCGAGCATTTCGGCCCGCTGGTAGCGGCTCCAGGCCGGATAGGTGACGAGGGTGAGGGTGATTACGGGCAGGATGGTGTGCTCGGTGTAGTCGAGCAGCCTCGAGCCGAAGCTCGGCTCCAACAGGGCGCTCTGCTGGCCCAGCGTGTAGAGCAGCGTCTTGCCGGCGGCAAGGTTCACCCGAACGGCGAGGAACTGTTTGAGCAGGATCCCGACCACGAAGACCGGGGTGGAGAAGAAGACGAAGCTGGCGAAGGTGGCGCTGTAGTCGACAACCGAGTACTGCCGACGGGCGCTGATCACTCCCAGCCCGACGCCGAACATGACCGACAGCAGCGTCGCCCCGACCACCAGGCGCAGCGTGACTCCGAGCTTCCCCCACAAAATGGGGCCAACCGGGTAACCGGCGATGGAGTTGCCGAAGTCGCCCCGGAACATGTGGGACACCCAGATCCAGTAGCGGGCGAAGATGGACTCGTTCAGGTGGAGGAGCCGTTCCCGTTGAGCGATCACCGCCGGGGGGATGTGGGGGTTGGCCTTCAGCTGGGCCAGTGGGTCGCCCGACAGGGAGACGAGAAGGAAGACCACGAAGCTGGCGACGACCAGCACCACCGCCCCGATCGCCAGTCGGCGGATTATGTAGGGCAGCACAGGAAGAGAGTACCTATCGGCTGGGCTGGTGGGGCGGCACAGGAGGGGCCGGCGACCTGACGGCCGCCGGCCCCTCCTGGCACTTCACACGATGGTCTAGGAGGCTTTGTAGCCCCACTCCTGGGCGTTCCAGGTGTAGCCCTGGTTGGAGGTGTTGATCACCACGTTGGCCAGGTTGGTCACCCAGGCGATCTGGCTGGGTCGCTGGAAGAACGGCAGGCTCACCATGTCGGTCCAGAGGATCTTGTCCGCCTGGTTGTACAGGTTGGTGGCCTGAGTGGCGTCGACCGTCGCCACCGCCTGGTTAAGGAGGTTGTCCACCTGGGGGTTGGCGTAGTGGTCGTAGTTGGATCCGCAGGCCTGCGAGTTGGTGTACGAGCAGTACAGCGGCTGGTTGCCCGACGGGAAGATGGTGTCCACCCAGGCCCAGATGGCCAGTTGGTACTCACCCTTGGGCAGGATGGTGCCGAACAGCTGTGAGGCCGTGTAGTTCTGGATGGTCACCTTGACGCCGAGCTTCTGCAGGTCGGTCTGAACGACCTCCTCCTCCGACTGCCGCAGGGCCTGCCCCGAGGTGGTCGAGAGGGTGAAGGTCAGATCCTTGCCCGCCTGGGGCCCGCTGGTCGGCTGGAAGTAGCCGTCGGTCCCGAGCTTCATGCCGGCCGCCTGCATCAGGCTCTTGGCCTTGGCCAGATCGGGCTTCTCGTACGCCGTGCCGTTGTCCACGTACTGGGGCTGGGTCGGCATGAACATCCGGTCGCCGATGGGCTTGATCGTGGAGCTGAGCTGACCGACGGTGCGGTTGATCAAGTCCTGGCGATCGATGGCGTAGGCGAGGGCCTGACGGACCTGGACCTTGGCCAGATACGGGTCGGTCTGGCTGAAGTCCATGTGCTCGAACTCCAGGCCGGCGGGGGCCTGGCTGGTGATACCGGGGACCTGGGCCAGCGCCTGCTTGGTGGCCAAGCTGGCCGCCGACGGGTTGAAGATCTGGATCTCCTTGTTCTGCATACCCGGCGGGCCGGCGCTGTCGTCGGACAGGATCCGGAAGATGAGCGAGTCGAGGACCGGCTTCTTGCCCCACCACTTCGGGTTGGCCGTCTCGGTCACCGTCTGGTCCTTCACGTAGTTGCTGATGACGAAGGGCCCACCGGAGATCACCTTCGTGTAGTCGTTGAATCCGGTGTTCCACCCGACGGTCTTGGCCACGTGGGCAGGCACGATGTTGCCGAACAGGCTCTGCCAGTCGCCGAAGGGGGTGGAGAACACGACCGTCACCGTGTCGCCGTTGTTCGAGCCGGTCACTGACTTGATGTTGGCGTAGCCGGTGGTGCTGACGTCGTCGTAGGGCTTGCCGCCCACGTCGGTGTAGGCCGAGTTACCGCTCTGGGCCTGCCAGTTGTAGATGAAGTCGTCGGCGTTGATGGGGGTGCCGTCCGACCACACCGCCTTCGGGTTGATCTGGTAGACGATCGTCTCCGGGTTGGTGCTGGTGACCTTGGCGCTGGTCAGCAGGTCGGTGTTCATCTGGGGCTTGAGGTCACCGTTGGCGAAGAAGGCCGACGGCCAGACCTGGTTGAGCACCTCCTGGAGGACGAACTCGTTGTCCGCCGAGGTGTTGACGTTGAAGCCGGGGATCGTCTCGTCGATGGCGAACGTCACCGTGCCACCGGGCTTCAGGGCACTCGCCGAAGTCGTGCTGGTACTACCACCACCGCTGCCGCTCGGACTCGAGCTCCCGCAGGCCGCGGCAACTAAGGCCACAGCTCCGATTCCCAGGAGCATCCGGGGCGACCATCTGCCTTGTCGCACTCTGCACCTCCTCGCCCCCGTCTGCCGGGAACGTCGCCGATCGGGTTACCTAACCGGGTCCTTTGCTCCGGGTGGCCTGCACGCCGCGACCCCCCGGCCAGTGGTAACCGGCGCGCCGACCGTAGCACCCGATCGAACCGGTCAGTTGGATACACGAATCCGACCGTTGTCGTGCCTCGGACTGGCTAGTCAGACCGCCGCCGGGCGCCGAGAACGCCGGCCGATTGCCTAGAGCCGAAGGGCCAGGGCGACGGTGGTGAAGGCGAAGATGACGGCGACGGCCACCGTGATTCGGTCGAGGTTGCGCTCGACGACCGTGGACCCGGCCGCCACCGCCCCCACCCCTCCGAACATGTCCGACAGCCCGCCGCCCCTGCCGCTGTGCAGCAGGATCAGCAGCACCAGCATCAGCGACACGAACACGTGGATGGCGATGACCACGATGGTCAGCACAGGACTCGGTTCCTCCCGGGGTGGGCCGGATCAGGACGGAAAAGTACCAGCGTCAGCGACGGCCGGGCACCGAGGCCACGACAGCGGCGAACTGGTCGGGGTCGAGGCTGGCCCCGCCGACCAGGGCGCCGTCGATGTCGCGCTGGGCAAGGATGTCGGCGGCGTTGCCCGGATTCACCGAGCCTCCGTACTGGATGCGCACGGTGGCGCCGGCCTGCTCCCCCCAGCGACCGGCGACCAGGCCCCGGAGGGTTGCACACACCGCCTGGGCGTCCTCCGGGGTGGCGTTGCGCCCGGTGCCGATGGCCCACACCGGCTCGTAGGCAACCACTAGGGCCCCCACCTGGTCGGCTTTTAGCCCGTCGAGGCTGCCCGTCAGCTGACGGGTGACGACCTCGTCGGTGCGGTCGGCCTCCCGCTCCTCGAGCGTCTCGCCCACGCAGACGATGGGCGTCATCGCCGCGGCCAGTACGGCCCGGGCCTTGCGGTTGACGGTGGCGTCGTCCTCCCCCATCAGCTGGCGCCGCTCCGAGTGGCCGACGATGACGTAGCGGACCCCCAGCTTGGCCAGCATGGTCGGGCTCACCTCGCCGGTGAAGGCCCCGGAAGTCTCCCAGTGACAGTTCTGGGCGCCGAGCAGGATCGGAAGCTCGTCGGCGTCGATGACCGTCTGGACCGACCGCAGGGCGGTGAACGCCGGGTGGACTGACACGTCCGCCGCCGCCGTGTCCCCCGCCTTGAGGCGGTAGGACAGCTTCTGGACCACCTGGATGGCCTCCAGGTGGTTGTGGTTCATCTTCCAGTTGCCGCTGATCAGCGGCTTGCGGACCTCAGGCACCCATCGCCCCCCGCCGCAGGGCCACCAGCCCCGGGAGGTCGCCCTTCTCGATCAGCTCCAGGGACGCCCCCCCGCCGGTCGACACGAAGTCGACCCGGTCGGCCAGGTCGAAACGGTCGATGGCGGCGGCCGAGTCGCCGCCCCCGACGACCGTGAACCCCCGGCAGTCCGCAACCGCCTCGGCGACGGTCCTCGTGCCGGCGGCGAAGCGGTCGTCTTCGAACATGCCCATCGGGCCGTTCCACAGCACCGTGCGGGCGTTGGCGATCTCGTCGGAGAACTCGGCCGCCGAGCCCGGGCCGATGTCGAGCCCCTTCCAGCCGGACGGGACGGTCCGGCCCACCTGGCGGACCTCCTCCCCGTCCGGGGCGAGGGCGACGATGTCGGTCGGCAGCATGATGCGCCGTCCGGAGTCCAGCAGCTGCCGGCAGGCCTCCACCTGGTCGGGCTCGACCAGCGACTCCCCGACCTGATGGCCGAGGGCGACGAGGAAGGTGAAGCACATGCCGCCCCCCACCACGACCACGTCGACCCGTTCGAGGAGGGCCCGGATGACGCCGAGCTTGTCGCTGACCTTGGCCCCGCCGAGGATGGCGGCGAACGGTCGGCCGGGCCGGTCGAGCAGGCCGCCGAGAACCTCCACCTCGCGGGCGAGCAGGCGGCCGGCCGCGGCCGGAAGCCGGGTGGGCGGCCCGACGATCGACGCATGGGCCCGGTGCGAGGACCCGAAGGCGTCGTTGACGTACAGGTCCTGGCCGGCCACCAGCTCGTCCACGAAGGTCGGGTCGTTGGCCTCCTCCCGAGGGTCGAACCGGAGGTTCTCCGTGAGCTTCACCCCGGGGACCAGCTCCTCCAGCCGTCGGCGGACCGGATCCATGGAGTAGCGGGGATCGGGCTTGCCCTTGGGGCGCCCGAGGTGGCTGCAGACGGTCACCTCGGCGGCCCCCTTGTCGAGCAGCCAGGTCAGGGTGGGCACCGCCGCCCGGATCCGGCGGTCGTCCTCGATCACGCCGTCGGCGAGAGGCACGTTGAAGTCGGCGCGTACCAGCACCCGCTTGCCGGCCGGGTCGGGCAGATCCTCGAGCTGTGGAACGGGTCGGACGACGACCGGCGGCGAGCTAGCCACCTGCCGAGGACAGGGCCCGGCCCATCAGCACCGTCATGTCGACCATGCGGTTGGAGTAGCCCCATTCGTTGTCGTACCAGCCGAACACCTTGGCCAGGCTGGTGCCGTTGCCGAGGGGCAGAACCATGGTCAGGGGCGCGTCGAACGTGCACGACGCCGGCGAGCCGACGATGTCGCTCGAGACCAGCGGTGCCTCGCTGTAGACGAGGACCTTCGAGAGAGGTCCCTTTTCGGCCGCCGTCTTGAAAGCGGCGTTGACCTCGTCGGCGGTCACCTCCGCCCCCAGGATGGCGGTGAAGTCGGTGATCGAGCCGTCCGCCACCGGCACCCGCAAGGCTCCCCCGTCGAGGCGGCCCTTCATCGCCTCGAGCACCAGGCTGGTCGCCCGGGCCGCCCCGGTAGAGGCGGGCACGATGTTGATGGCCGCCGCCCGGGCCCGGCGCAGGTCCTTGTGGATGAGGTCGAGGAGGTTCTGGTCGTTGGTGTAGGCGTGGACCGTCGTCATGAGGCCGTGCTGGACGCCGAAGGCGTCGTCGAGGACCTTGACCATCGGCACGAAGCAGTTGGTGGTGCACGACGCGTTGGAGATCACCTTGTGCCGGGCCGGGTCGAAGGTGTCGTCGTTGACCCCGATGACGAACGTGCCGTCGACGTTCTTGGCCGGGGCCGAGATCAGCACCATCTGGGCGCCGGCCTCGATGTGGGCCCGGGCGTCGTTGCCGTCGGTGAACCGGCCGGTGGACTCCACGATCACGTCGACGCCGAGGTCCGACCAGGGCAGCGCCTTGGGGTCACGCTCGGAGAGGATCTTGATGTCGCGGCTGCCGACCCGGATCCCGTCCCCGGTTACCGCCACCTGCTCGTCGAGCTTCCCCTGGGTCGAGTCGTACTGGAGCAGGTGGGCGTTGGTCTCCACCGATCCCAGGTCGTTGGCCGCCACGACCTCGATGTCGGCCCCGGCGCCCAGCACGGCGCGCAGATAGTTCCTGCCTATCCGGCCGAAGCCGTTAATTCCGACCCTGATGGCCATGCCAAATCGCCTCCCGGAGGGCTGCCTCGCTGCGGCCTCGTCTACCTAGCCCTACCCAGAACCCCTATCCGACCAGATCCTCGAGGACGGCTGCCAACCGCTCAGGGTCGTGGGCCAGGCCGTCCGAACGTGCCAGGGCCGCCTCCACGCACGGTAGGGCCACCTGGCCCATGTCCAGCTCGCCTGTGTCACACACCACGGCGTCGGCGTCCACCCCGTGGGCCTCGAGGGCGGCCACGTGGGCAGCGACGTCGAACCCCTCCGTCTCGGGAATCTGGGGCCGGAGGTTGCACACGTAGATCTTCCGGCCCCGGGTCCGGGCCAGTGCCTCGCGCAAGGCGGGCACCGCCGCCACCGCCAGGACGCTGGTGAACAGCGACCCCGGCCCGATGATCACCTGGTCCGCCTCGAGGATGGCCTCGATGGCCTCGGCGGGGGGCTCGGCGTCGGGCGGCACGATCGACACCGAGGCGATCCGGCCGGCCTGGCCCACGTTCACCTGGCCCTCGATGTCCCCGTTGGCCGACGCCGCCTTGAGCACCACCGGCACGGTCGTGGCCGGGTAGACCCGTCCCACCGCCCCCACCAGGCGGCCCGCTTCGAGGAGTGCCTCGCCGAAGTCACCGGTGACGCTGGCCAGCCCGGCTAGGAGCAGGTTGCCGAGGGAATGGCCCTCGAGGTCGCCGGCGTCGAAGCGGTGTTCGAGCACCTGGGCCCACACCGACCGGGGGTCCCCCAGGGCGACCAGGCACTTGCGCAAGTCGCCGGGCGGGAGGATGCCGAACGCCTGGCGCAGCCGGCCGCTGGAGCCCCCGTCGTCGGCCACCGACACCACGGCCGTGATCGATCCGGCGTAGCGCCTGGCCGCCTGCAGGGAAGCGGCCAGCCCGTGGCCGCCGCCGAGGGCGACCACCGCCGGGCCGGAACGAGCGGGGCTCACCCCCCGGCCACCTCGGCTGGCGCGGGGCGGCTCACCGGGCCACGTCGCGGTGGGTGACGGTTGGCGACAGGCCGTTGCGGCGGAGGATGTCGGCGATCTCCTCGGCCAGCACGACCGAGCGGTGGTGGCCCCCCGTGCAGCCGACGGCGACGCTCAGGTAGGCCTTGCCCTCCTTCACGTAGGCGGGCAGGAGCAGCTCGAACAGGTCCTCGAGCCGGTCGAGGAACGCCTTGGTGTCGGGCTGGGCCATCACGTAGTCGCGCACCGGCTTCTCGAGCCCGGAGTGGGGCCGTAGCTCCTCGATCCAGTGGGGGTTGGGCAGGAACCGGCAGTCCAGCACGATATCGACGTCGAGCGGTATGCCGTGCTTGTACCCGAACGACACCACCTGGGTCTGCATGCCCGTGGAGCCGGCGTCGGCGCCGAACAGGGTGACCAACCGCTCGCGCAGCTGGTGGACGTTGAGGTTGGACGTGTCGACGACGATGTCGGCCTGGGTCTTGATCGGCTCGAGCAGCTCACGCTCGCGAGCGATCGACTCCATCACCCGCTCCGCCCCCAGCGGGTGGCGGCGGCGGGTGCCCTCAAAGCGGCGGACCAGCACCTCGTCGGAGGCCTCGAGATAGGCCACCCGGACCCGGTGCCCGGTCGAGCGGAGCGAGTCGAGGGCGGGGCCCACCTCCTCCAGGTACTCCTCTCCCCCGCCCCGGCCCATGACCAAGGCCACCCGCTCGGTCTCCGAGCCGGGCTTGCCGACCAGCTCGGCCACCTTGGTGATGAGGGTGGGCGGCAGGTTGTCGATGATGAACCAGCCCAGGTCCTCAAGGGTCGCCGCCGCGGTGGAACGACCCGCCCCGGACAGCCCGGCGATGACGAGGAAGTCGATCATCCGCCCTCATTGTGACGCCGCATTGCCACCCCGGCCGTCATTTGCCACCACCGGACGGTCGGTCGGCGGGCTGCTTGGTGGCGACCAGCAGCAGCAGGCGGGGGATGGTCGCCGCCTCGGCGTACTCCTCGGCCCGGGCCAGGAAGCCCGGCGGCGGGGCGGGCTCCTCCATGTGGGTGACGAGCAGGCCCGCTGACGCCAGGGCGTTCACGTAACGCGAGAGAGGCCGGTGGACGAACGGGATCAGAACCCCCTTGTCCACCTCCTCCATGGTCACGTCCTCGGTCAGGTAAGGGCCGATCCGCCAGTACTGCTCCTCGAGGATGCGGTCGTCGATCCAGCCGCTGCCCGGGGTCTGCAGGAGCGGGTGGTTCAGAAAGAAGACGAACCGACCGCCCGGGGCCAGCACCCGGCCCAGCTCGGCGATGGCCCCGTCAACGTCCTCGATGTGCTCGAAGACCAGGCAGGCCACGGCGGCGTCGAAGGACCGGTCGGCGAAGGGGAGCCGGGCCGCCTCCCCTCGCAGGTAGGCCGGGTCCCCACCCCGGGCCCGGGCCACCTCCAGCTGGGCCCAGGCCGGATCCAGACCCACCACCGCGGCGCCCCGGCTCGCCACCAGCCTGGCGACCTGCCCCTCACCGGTGCCCACGTCGAGCACCCGGCGGCGGCCGGCCAGGTGCTCGGCCGCCAGCGGGAGGATCTGCTCGGTGTACTCGGCGTCGGCCCCCTCGGTGAAGTGGGTCTGCCACCAGCCGGCGTGGGTCTCCCACAGCTGGCGGCGGGCAACTGATTCCTCACTCACCCCGGTCTCACGTGGATGCCGGTTGGGGCCGGACGTCCTCGACACCGGCGACGGCGCCAACGCCTGATGGGCCACCGGCGTCGGACGTGGCGGGGCTCGGCCCGTCCGGGCCGTGGACCTTTTCGTGCAAGGCCTCGGCCACGGGGTCGGGCAGCCACGGCAGCGCCTTCAGCGTTTCCAGGGACGCCTGGCGAATCGCTTTCACGCCACCGAACTCCTTGATGAGCCGCTTGCGCCGGGCCGGCCCGAGCCCGGGGATGTCCTCCAGCACGCTGGTCGTCATCCGCTTGCCCCGCAGCTGGCGGTGGTAGGCGATGGCGAAACGGTGGGCCTCGTCGCGCACCCGCTGCAGGACGTAGAGGGCCTCCGACTGGCGGGGGATCCGGACCGGGTCCGTCCGGCCCGGCAGGTAGACCTCCTCGAACTGCTTGGCCAGGGCGGCCACCGGTATCTCCCCCTCCAACCCCAGATCCTCGAGGACCCGCACGGCCACGTTGAGCTGGCCCTTGCCCCCGTCGACCAGCAAGAGCTGGGGCGGGTAGGAGAACTTGCGGGGCCGCTCCGACATCGGGCGTTCCTGCTCGACCAGCAGAGCGGTCAGCCGGCGGGTGAGCACCTCCTCCATGGCGGCGTAGTCGTCGTTGCCGGGCACGCCCCGAACCTTGAAGCGCCGGTAGTCGGACTTCTTGGGCAGGCCGTCCTCCATGACGACCATGGATCCCACGTAGTCGGTGCCCTGCAGATGGCTCATGTCGAAGCACTCGATGCGCAGCGGCGCCTCGGGCAGGTCGAGGGCGTCCTGCAGGGCGGTGAGGGCCCGGGCCCGGGCGTTGTGATCGGCCGAGCGCCGCAGCCGGTGGCGGGTGAACTCCTCGGTGGCGTTCCTCGTCACCGTCTCCTGCAGCTGGCGCTTGTCCCCCCGCTGGGGCACCCGGACGTTGACCCGCGAGCCCCGCAGGCCGCCCAGCCAGCGCTCGAACAGCTCGGGGTCGTCGGGGTCGTCGGGGACCAGCACCTCCTTGGGCACCCCCAATGTCGGGTCGCCGTAGAGCTGCTCGAGGACGTGGCCAACCAGCTGGGGACGGGTCAGGTCCTCGACCTTGTCGAGGACGAACCCCTTGCGCCCCACGACCCGGCCGCGGCGCACGTAGAAGACCTGGATGGCGGCCTCCAAGTCGTCCTCGGCGATCCCGACCACGTCTAGGTCCTCGGCCTTCTCGGTGACCATCTGCTGGCGCTCGATGGCCTTGCGCACGCTGGTCAGCCGGTCGCGGATGCGGGCCGCCCGCTCGAACTCCAGGGCGGAGGAGGCCTCCTTCATGGCGGCGTCCAGGCGGCGGACCACCGGCTCGGTGTTGCCGTCCAGGAAGTCGACCAGCTCCTCGACCAGACGCGCGTAGTCCTCCGGGGTCACGTCGCCCACGCAGGGCCCGCTGCACCGCTCGATGTGGAACAGCAGGCACGGCCGCCCGGAGCGCTGGTGGCGGCCCAACTTGTTGTCTGAGCAGGTCCGGATCGGGAACGACCGCAGCAGCAGGTCCAGCGTCTCGCGGATGGCGTAGGCGTGGGCGTAGGGCCCGAAGTACCGAACGCCCTTGCGTTTGGCGCCCCGCATCACCGTCGCCCGGGGCCACTCGTCCTCCATGGTGATGGCCAGGAACGGGTAGCTCTTGTCGTCACGCAGCCGGACGTTGAACCTCGGCCGGTGGGCCTTGATGAGGTTGTACTCCAGCATCAGGGCCTCGACGTCGTTGCGGACCTGGATCCACTCGACGCTGTCGGCGGCGGCCACCATCTGGGCCGTGCGGGGCGGCAGCGAGGCCGGGTTCTGGAAGTAGTTGGAGAGCCGCTGGCGTAGGGACGCGGCCTTCCCCACGTAGATCACCCGCCCGTCGGCGTCCTTGAACTGGTAGGAGCCGGGGGCGTCCGGGATGGTCCCCGCCGGGGGCCGCTTCACCACCCTCCTAGAGTGCCGCGTCCCCGGCCCTCCGTTGGCCGGTCCCAGCAGCCACACTGGGGCGATGGTCCGGACCCTGGCCGAGGAGGTGCGGGAGGAGGGCTTCGCCGTCCTCCGGGGCGCGGTCCCGTCCGAGATGTGCGAGGCGGTGGTCAGAGCGCTACGGGATGAGCTGGGGTTGGACGCCGACGACCCGTCTACGTGGGACCGGATCTCCCCAGTCATCGACCAGGCCGCCATGTGGGGCCACCAGTCGCAATGGGACATCCGCCAGCTGCCCAACCTCCACGCCGCCTGGGCCGAGCTGTGGGGGACCGAGCGGTTGTGGGTGTCCGTCGACTCGTGCCGATTCTCACCACCGTGGAATGAGGGCCGCTGCCGCCCGCTTCCGCTCCATTGGGACCACGACCCGTTCGACTGGTCCGTGCGCTACTACCAGGGCGTGGTGTCGCTGGCGGCCACCGGGGCCGGCGGGGGCGGGTTCCGCTGCGTTCCGGCGCTCTTTCGCGACCAGGACAGGTGGCCCCACGACTGGGCGCCCGGGCGGATTGGCCCGGCCTCGGTAGAGCCGGCAGAAGTCGTCGAAGTGCCCACATCAACAGGGGATGTCGTGATCTGGGACTCGCGACTCCCCCACGCCAACAGTCTCAACGCCAGCGACCGTCCGCGGGTGGCCTTCTACCTGCAGTACTTTCCGCCCGGCGACGCCGCAGCCGCCTCCGAACGGCTCGAGGATTACCTGGCAGGGCGCGCACCCGTTTTCTTCCGCAACAAGCCTGGTCACGACCGCGTCGAACCATGGCCTCCGGCCCGGCTCACCCGGCTCGGCCGGCGCCTATTGGGAGCGGAACCTTGGCCGATGGAATAGCTGTCCCAACCTAGGGTTGGTGATGGTGAGGGGTGCTCCTCCTACCGGAGAAGGTGCCTCTTGCCTAGTATTGGCGGTACGCCGGCCTGGTATCCGGCGACATATCAGCTCCGTGACCGACAACCCCGCGGATGGGCGACCAGGCTGTCCCCGCCGGTCTTAAGCGGAGCCCCCTCCTGGAGGAGGCACATTCCAAAATGCTCCGTCTTCAGACGCCGTTGCCCGACGCGTACACCATGGCGACGCCAGAAGAGCTCGCGGACCGAATCCGGGTTGCCAAGGACACCCTCGGCCCCCGGCTCCTGATCCTCGGTCACCACTACCAGCGCGACGAGGTGATGCGCTGGGCCGATGCCCGGGGCGACTCCTTCGGCCTCTCCCGCATCGCCGCTGACCGCCACGACGCCGAGTTCGTCGTCTTCTGCGGGGTCCACTTCATGGCTGAGTCCGCCGACATCCTGACCGGCCCCCACCAGAAGGTGATCCTCCCCGACCTGAACGCCGGCTGCTCCATGGCGGACATGGCCGACCTCGACGAGGTGGAGGACGCCTGGGAGTCCCTCGCCGAGGTCACCGACGTCGAGCGGATCGTGCCGATCACTTACATGAACTCATCGGCCGCCCTGAAGGCCTTCGTGGGACGCCACGGAGGCGCTGTGTGCACGTCCTCCAACGCCAGAGCCGTTCTCACCTGGGCACTGGGCCTCGACGGCTCGGAACCCCAGGGGGACAAGGTCCTCTTCTTCCCCGACCAGCACCTCGGGCGCAACACGGGCTACCAGCTCGGCTTCGGGGAAGCGGACATGCGGGTGTGGAATCCTCGCCAGGATGTCGGGGGCCTGGACGAACGGGACGTGAAGGAGGCGACCTTCCTCCTGTGGAAGGGGCACTGCTCGGTCCACCAGCGCTTCCGGCCGGAGCACATTAAGGCGTTCCGCAAGGAGCATCCCGACGGCATCGTCGTGGTCCATCCTGAGTGCGCCCACGAGGTGGTGAAGCTCGCCGACCGGGTGGGGTCGACTGACTACATCATCAAGGCCGTGGCCGCCGCGCCCCCCGGCTCCGTCATAGGCGTTGGCACCGAGATCCATCTCGTGCAGCGCCTTAACAACGAGACATCCGACAAGACTGTTGTGTCACTGGATCCGCTAATCTGTCCGTGCTCGACCATGTTCCGGATCGACGCGGCGCATCTGAGCTGGGTGCTGGATAACCTGATCGAAGGCAAGGCCACCAACCAGATTTCGGTCAATGCCGAAGTTGCTCACCTAGCCAAACTCGCTCTCCAACGAATGCTAGATATCGTCTGAGAGCATCCCTTCGGTGATCGCCCCGATCTCCCTCCTTGTACCGACGTATAACGAAGCTGCCAACATCTCCGCTTGCCTCAAGGCGATAGCACGCCAGACTTATCCCAGTGAGCTGGTCGACGTGGTTCTCATAGATGGACGCTCGACCGACGACACCCTCCTTCAGGCGCGGCAAACCGCCGATCGCGAAGGACTGAGCATTCGAATCCTTCATAATGAGGCTCGAAGAACGGCCATTGGCTTGAACATCGGCCTGAAACATGCCCAGGGTGACCTTGTCGCGCGGGTCGATGCACGAAGCCGGATCCCGCCTCACTACTTGCAACTGACTGCCACCCTCCTCGCGTCGAATTCAACTCTTGGAGTCGTCGGAGGTGCCCAGGTTACGGAGGCCCGCTCATCGAGCATCATTGACCGGGGCGTCGCAAGAGCTCTTCGTAATCGATGGACCACTGGGCTGAGCCGCTATCGACGGCGTTCATCGTCGGGGCCGGCGGACACAGTCTGGATGGGTGTATTCCGCGCCGAAGAGCTGCGACGAATAGGAGGCTGGAACGAAAGCTTGGCGATAAACGAGGACTTTGAACTCAACAGTCGCTATCGACAACAAGGCAAGATCGTATGGTTCGAAGACTCTCTGTCCACAGCATACGTGCCACGCTCCCCGACGGGATTGGCACATCAGTACTATCGATACGGGAGGCATAAGGGGGCCTTGTGGGTTAGGGGCCAGACTCTCGAACCGCGCCAAGTAGTAGCCCTAGCTGCACCACCGCTTCTCGCATTGCCTCTGATCACGCTATCTATCCGCAGGCGTAATCCGACCATGTCGTTCGGTCTGGCCCTTGTCTCGCTGCTCGTTGCCGACCACGTCGGAACGCCCAATGAACGCGCTGAACTCAGTGTAAGGCTGATGAGCGCGACAACCATTGCCCTCTATTGCACATCATGGTGGATCGGGACTGTCGTTGGAGCTGCGGATGAGTGCTACTCATCCTCCTCACCAGGATCCGCAGCTCCTCGGACATAGCCCGGCACCCCTTTCACCTCCTCGAGAAACCCCGTCCAAGAGTGCTGCGTTGCGAGCCTTCGATAGGCGCCGCGCCGAAGCTCGTCGATCAGCTGAGGCTGATCCAGCACTCTCGCGAGCGCTTGCGTGTACTGATCGACATCGTCATACGGAGAGACAAGGAGACCGGACTCACCTCCCCTGACGAACTCGGGAATCGCACCACTGTCGGATGACACAATCGCTAGGCCAGCCGCTGCCGCCTCGAGGACGACATTTGGAAGACCATCCCATTCGGAAGTGTTGAGGAACACGTCGAACTCCGGGGGGTTGAGGTCACTAAACTCGTTATACGCTCCGCGGAACCTAATGCCCGCACGACGCATTTCATTCCGAGTAGCAGCAGGGTCGAGTAGACCATAACCGTAGGCCGTAAATTCGATCGCTAGTCCTTTGCACGCTCGCGCTACCGCAACCAGGAGGTCAGGCCTCTTCTGGCGGTCCAACCGACCGGCCCACAGAACCCGCAGTCGTCGCGATTCTGGTAGCTGGGCGGCTGGCCTGGGTGGCGCCGCATCTATCGGCTGGTAGTGCACGTGAAGCCGCGACTCTTCAATACCAAAAAGACGCTGCAGCATCGATAGTGTCTTCCGTCCGTCTGAGAAGACGGCCGTCAGATAAGGCTCGACCTCCGGTAGGCCTGAGACAATATGTCCTGTGATTTCACCTTCTCGGGTCCTGTCCTCACAGAAGACTGAGGCCACGAGCGACATTGTGCTACTCAACGCTACCCCGTACTCGGCAATGGCCCCATATGCCATCCCGGAGTTGAACACGTGCGCCACTCGCGCTCGCGATTGCACAAGGTAGAGTGCGAGCGCTCGCTCCTGCTGCCGAGTGTTCAGTCTCCTAGCGACACTCCCGAACTCCAGGAGAGCAACGTCGCTAGGTAGCCGTGTTCGCCAGGGCGATTCCGTGTCCTCAGTCGTCATCACGACCGGTCGGGCGCCAAGCGCACGCAAGGCCCTCGCATAGTTGAGGAGTTCCAGGTCCGACCCACCCCGCTTTACCCAGGGGGCGATGAGGATGTGGGTGACATCGCTGGGCGTGGCCGCAAGCAACTGTCCTACAGTCTCCCCAAGCGGTGAGGCAGGAAGCGCTACATATTGCGGGCTTGAAGCGACCCGCGAGTTTGGAAAGAGTGATGGCTCAATCAGATGCGCACGCATGAGATCATGCCGAAGCCACAACGGCAGTCTTCGGCGCGCGATGAATCGATCGACTGTAAGAAGTCCGCGTCGAACCCCTAGTGCGAGCGGGGCCAGTTCCGGATGTCTAAGCACGACTCGCCTACCGCTCGCCTCGAGCCGCCGGCGCATCGTTGTGATGGATTGATGGTTTCGGTGATCAGTCGTTACGTCTTGTCGTTCGCTCGGTGGATCTCGATCCAAGTGCATGCCGGGGCCAAAGAGCTTTGTGGGAGCCGGTAGGGCCGGACCTCGATCAGCACTGAGAGATTCGCGTCGCGCACGGTAGTAGCCGCAGGTGCCGGGGACTACCTCTACGGTCCCCCCTCCGGCCAAGACATCGCAGTTCCAGGTCCAGTCCTCGTGGAAAGCCTGGCGAGCGGGCATCGAACGGAATGGGAGTGCAGTCAGGAGTTCCCGCGGAGCCATAAGATGGAGTGCCCAACCATTTCGCTCCATCAATCCGCTCGCGCGAAAGTGTTGACTTGTAGCCGATACCTGCCACATCAATTCATTCTGCGTTCCGAAAACGACTATCACCTCGGGACGAAGCACAGTCTTCAAGAGGCCCGATCGCACAAATAGAGCATGACCCTTAGTGAGCCAGGCCTCGGATAGGAGATCATCCCCGTCTAACAGCGCTACATACTCTCCTCGCGATCGTTCGATGCCATGGTTGCGAGCCTGTCCAGGGTCTCCGAGATCAAGATGGGTCACATGGTGACCAGCGCCGCTGAGTCGCGTACCAAGCCGCTCCGTCGGGTCATCTGGACGGTCGAGAACAACTATAAGCTCACCCGATGCCCCCGCTTCGTTGGTCAGTCTCTCCAGCGCAGCTGTGGCGCTCATCACGGCTCTGTGCAGCAGCAATCCTTCTGAATGAGCGGTTATGACTACGGAGACCGCTGGATTGGCTACTGGGGTTGGAACCGGTGCGACAAAGTCATTCTGCATTCATCTGTTCCTAGCGCGCGCAACCGAGTCGAACCCTCATCGACAATGAGGGCCCGCCGTCGGCACACGATACTGTGCATCTCGCTCTATAGGACGCATGCCAATGGGCATTCCGGGGCGTCATGGGCCGCGGCTGGGTCGAGACCCGTCCGTGCCAATCGCGAACTGGGCGTCTAGCGTCAAGTCATGAGTAGTGCCGTGACCTACGACTCGACTGAGCGCCGAACAGCATTGGTGAGCGAGTTTCGGGACATTTGGTCTCGTCGCGGTCTTCTCGGGCTCCTTGTCGTCCGAAATTTAACCATCCGATACAAACGCTCGCTTCTAGGTGTCTGGTGGACCGCACTCAATCCACTCCTCACAGTGGCGATCATGTTCTTGGTCTTTAGCAGGGTATTTCGGTTGGCAACTCCTGGTCAGCCCTATGTCGTCTATCTACTTAGCGGTGTTCTGTTGGTCTCCTTCTTTAGCCAAGGTGTAACTCAGTGCGCCTTCTCGATAATTGGAAGCTCCGGGGTCTTAAAGAAACTCTATGTGCCCCCCGAACTCTTCTCCCTCTCCGCTGGCTTGGCGGCGGCTATCACATTCGGAATTAGCCTTATACCGCTACTGATTGTGCAACTCGTCGTGGGGGTCGGCGTGCCTTGGACCTTCATGCTGACCCCGATACCTATCGTCTTCATGGTTATCTTCATTACAGGAATAGGATTATTGGTCGCCGCAGCCGCGGTCTATTTTTATGACATCTTCGAGATTGCGAACGTGGCCCTTCAACTAATTGCCTATCTGACCCCGACATTCTACCCAGCGTCAATAGTGCCCGTACACTTGCGGTGGGCCGTTGACATCAACCCCTTGTTCTCTTTCCTGCAAGTCTTTCGCGGTCTGGCTTACCAGCAACATATAGTTTCCTGGCACTGGTACGCCGGAATGGGGGCCTATTCACTAGCTGCCTTACTAGTGGGTACGCGGCTATTCCGTCGCTCTTGGAAGAATCTCGTCGTGCTGTTGTGACAGAATTAGCGGTCAACATCGAAGGCGTATCCCTCGCATATCGGATGGCGCATAACCGAGCTGCATCCCTCAAGGAGTTTGCAGTACATCTCGTGCGGCGCCAGATCCGGTACGAGCAGTTCTACGCGCTGAAACAGATCGATCTAAAGGTCCCCGCCCATGAATTTCTTGGCGTTGTGGGTGCTAACGGGGCAGGTAAGAGCACGTTGATGAAGATCATTGCTCGAGTCCTACCCCCGACCGAGGGTCGGATTGCAGTTCGGGGAACAGTCGCCCCAATGATCGAACTCGCGGCTGGGTTGGACAATGAGCTCACAACAGCGGAGAACGTCGTGCTCTATGGAAGCTTGCTTGGCCGATCGCCGCGAGAAATGCGCCAGCGTGTGGACCGCATCCTCGAGTGGGCCGAGCTTGAAGACTATGCAGATGTTCCGGTGCGGAGTTTTTCGAGCGGAATGCTCGCCCGACTTGGCTTCGCGGTCGCAACCGATGTAGACCCCGACATCTTGGTGGTTGACGAGGTGCTCGCCGTAGGTGATCAGGCATTTCAGCACCGCTCTACCGAGCGCATCCAAGAGCTGATGCGGCAAGGAACAACGGTAATCTTTGTGTCACACGACCTCTCTACAATCCGGTCTCTTGCAAGCAGCACACTGTGGCTGGACCGCGGTGAGATCCGGATGTGCGGTCCGACAGAGGACGTCGTCACTCAGTACGAGCAGTCTGCGTCTCTGTGACGCTACCCAAACTCCCGCCCGCGCCGGAACCCCCGAACTCTATCGAGGGCCCAACCCTCCTGGTCGTGACTCCCGTAGTACCACCCTCGCCGTCTGGACAGTCTGTCGTTCTCGAACGTCTCCTAACCGATCCGAGGGGCAAAGTTCTCTATGCAAGTCAAAACCCACCACCGGACGAGATCGGTCGCTCGGACTTCGTGCGGTTACGCATTGCGAAGTTCCATGGACCGCGCGGCCTCCCTCGGATCTTGCGCATTGCTGCGGCGGTGGTTCGTACGGTTCTGAGCATGACCATTCGCGTTCTAGAGTTGTGCTTGATTAGTCATCGATGCGACGTGGACGTGATTGTCGGGTGTACCGCCGGGCCCACGGAGTTGCCTGGGGCTTGGCTCTGCGGACTTATTACGCGCCGACCAGTCATTGCTTACCTATTCGATGATCCTGTCTTGCAATGGCCGCCAGGGGCTCAGCGGAGCCTCGCATCGGCACTCGAGCGACTCTGGGCACCCCGGGTCCGCGCTATAGTCGTTCCGAATGAGGCACTAGCAGAAATGGTTGCGGCGCGCACGTCGAGAGCGACGGTGCTGGTCCGTAACCCTCTGCCTAACGATTTATCTCCGAGGTTGCAGGTCCGTAGCACGATGACAAAGCCGCTACGGCTCGTGTACACAGGATCCATATACGGGGCCCAGGACGACGCATTTCGTGTCCTGCAGGCGGCTCTTGAACTTCTTGGTGGTTTCGCTGAGTTGCACGTTTACACCGCCAATACCCAAGCTGAACTCCGGGCAGCTGGCATCACTTCCTCTTTTGTCATTTGCCACCCGGCTACAGACGCCAAACAGTCCATCGCACTCCAACGAGCCGCCGATGCCCTCTACTTGCCGCTTTCCTTCCATTCAAAGATACCTGAGGTCATCAGGACTGCTGCTCCTGCAAAGCTCGGAGAATATCTCGCGAGCGGCCGCCCGATTCTCGTCCATGCGCCCAGCGACTCCTACCTCTCGCGATTCTTTAGAGAGACCGGCGCTGGTATTGTCGCCGACACCGAGAATCCGTTATTGCTCGCTGACGCCATAAGACACCTCGCATCCGATGACCAAGAGATTATCGATCTAGCTGCCAGAGCCTCTGACGCCGCCAAACTCTTTGACATCAGTAGTGCTAGACGGCAGTTTTGGGCACTCGTACAGGAAGTAGTGCAATGACGCACCGGCGCAACTCCGGCAGAGCCCATTACCACTTTCGGCAGCGGTGCAGCGAAATTTCTCTGGTAGATCCACACCTTCGGCCGTCGCTGTGCCTTGTCGGGGCTAGCTTTTTCCAGGGCGGCAAGTGAACCTTCTATTCGTTGCCATGCCCAATAGCCCGCATACTGCAGGATGGCTAAGACTCCTGGCGGGTCGCGGTTGGCGCGTGACCGTTGTAGCTCCTGATGCGTCACCTAACATCGAGGGGATACCAGACCGGCGCGCCCGCATCAGGGGAGGCAATCCTGACGGTGTTGCATCGCCGTTACCCGGAGCTGCTGGCCGTCAGGTCGAACGCATCCTCGATCGAGCGGTCGGCCCACTGACGTGGAGGGCACACTGGCTAAGTTCAGTCATTAAGCGGGTTCAGCCTACCCTTATTCACTCCCTCGAGTTTCAGCACTGCGGATACATCTGTCTCCGAGCAAAGCAGCACCGCGCCTCCCTTCCCCCGTGGATAGCCACCAACTGGGGGAGCGACATCTCGTATTTTTCCAAGGATCCGTTTCACCGTCGGCAGATTGTCTCGATCTTGCAAGAAGCTGACTATTACGGCGCTGAGTGTCACCGCGATGTGGAACTAGCCCTAGGGTTGGGCTTCAAAGGTCAGCTATTCCCCGTGGTCCCAAATAACGGCGGGTTCGACCTAGCGTGGGCCAGGTCGCTTGGCTCTGGACCCCCGTCAACACGGAGGCTCATCATGCTCAAGGGATATGAGCACTTCTCTGGCCGAGCGACCAATGCTCTTGCGGCTATCAGAGACTGCCGCTCTCTTCTTCGGGGCTACGCCGTGCGCGTGTATTCGGCGGCTCGCTCAGTTCGCCGATTGGCGGATGAACTTCGTCATGAGCACGACATCGACATCGAATGCCTGCCGAAGCTAGCTCACGGTCGAATGCTTGCCATGCACGGCTCCGCACGAACTTCCCTATCTATCGGGATCTCCGACGGCATTAGTATTTCGATGCTTGAGGCGATGGTCATGGGTTCATATCCGATACAATCCGATGGCTCCTGTGCTGGAGAGTGGATCGTGCACCGGCAGACCGGAGCGATCGTAAATGCAGAGGACGTTGGGGAGATCTCCCGAGAACTCGAACTCGCTCTGACGCACGACGATCTCGTCGACGTGGCTGCGACTGCTAACGCTCGTCTCGCTGATATCCGCCTAGACCGCGCCTCAATCCGCGAGATTGTACTTGAGGCCTACTCCAGTGCCGCAGGAGATCTACATGTCTAACGACATTGAGCAATTCAGCCGACACCCGAGCGAGGAACGTGTCCTCGCTCCAGTGGGTATCGGTCCTATTGGCCAATGAGAGTCCTGGTGCTTGGCGCAGACGGGATGGCGGGACATGTCGTGTTGCGCCACCTTGCGGCGCGTCACGAAGCCTTCGGTTCCACACGTTCGGTCGAGCCAACCGCTCTTTACACCGCCGAGATCTCCCCTGCCAACATCAAGACGGGGTTGGACGCGCGGGACTTCGATCAATTCCGGCTGGCAATACAGCTTATCCAGCCTGAAGCCGTCATCAACTGCATAGGCATCGTCAAGCAGCGGACTAGCGACAACATCGCCATGCTAGAGGTCAATTCACTTTTCCCTCACCGACTGGCCCTTCTGTGTTCCGAAGTCGGAAGTCGCCTCATCCACCTCAGTACCGATTGCGTATTTTCTGGCCGTCGCGGACTATACACTGAGGCAGATCTGCCGGACCCAAGCGATTTCTACGGAGTCTCCAAGCTAGCCGGCGAGGTAACACCGGTCCCAGCCCTAACCCTTCGAACATCGATTATCGGGTTAGAACTCGTTCGTCGCACATCACTGATTGAGTGGTCTCTTCGGCAGACCATCAGTGCTCCCGGCTACACCAAAGCCATCTTCTCTGGCTTGACTACTCAAGAACTGGCTCGGCTCCTAGATCTCATCCTCGTAAGTCAACCGGACCTCACCGGGCTCTGGCACGTCGCATCCACCCCCATAAGCAAATATCACCTCCTAGGACACTTTTACGACCAGCTTGGTCGAACCGTGACACTCGTACCATCTGATGAGGTCGACTGCGACCGGAGCCTCGACGGCAGCCGATTTAGTCACCGGACAGGGTATGTGGCGCCGAGTTGGTCGCAGATGCTCGCCGAGCTGGCCTTGGAAGTACACGAACGGGAGAGACTTTACGATGTTGGACGGTAAGAACATCACCATTACGGGCGGAACCGGATCGCTTGGAAAGGTCTTGGTTCGACGAATTCTGTCAGGCGAAGTCGGGATACCCGAGAGGGTGCTCATTCTGTCGCGAGACGAGGCGAAGCAACATGAGATGCGGTTGTCATATCAGCATCCGACAACGTCCACTGATGAAATCGTCTACAACAACTTTCGGCAGCTCCTTCAGTTCCAGATCGGGGACGTCCGAAACTCCACAGACGTTGTCCGGGCGGTGCGAGGGGCCGACATCGTCGTCAATGCTGCTGCCCTCAAGCAGGTACCTAGCTGCGAATACTTCCCGGAACAGGCGATTTTTACGAACTGCCTGGGCGCAGTAAACGTGTGTGAGAGCATCAGGACGCTCGACTATGCGGTCGATGTCGTTGTCGGCGTAAGTACGGATAAGGCCTGCAAGCCCGTAAATGTCATGGGGATGACCAAGGCCGTACAGGAGCGGGTCTTCTGCGCGGCGAACATTGAATCGACGCACACTCGGTTCGTGACCGTCCGCTATGGCAACGTGCTCGCATCTAGAGGATCGGTCATACCGTTGTTCCTCGAACAGCTTCGTCGAGGCGGGCCCTTGACGATCACAGATTCTCGGATGACGCGATTTTTGCTAAGCCTTGATGAGGCCGTCGACACTGTCTTCGCCGCCATTAGGGACGCACGCCCAGGGGAGACCTTCGTCCCACGTTGCCCCTCAGCAATGGTCACGGACATTGCAGTGGCGCTGATTGGGGCTGCCGCGATACGGACTGAAGTGACTGGGATCAGGCCCGGCGAGAAGCTTCACGAGATTCTGATCTCTGAGGAAGAGATGCGTCACGTGCGCCGTTCAGGAGGTTTTCTAGCCATAGTTCCAATGCTTCCCGAACTATCGGGTCACACCCTCTCCGAGCAGCTCGGGTATGAGTTCAGTTCCGCGACATCGCCACTCGCGCTGTCCGAGGTTTCAGCATTGCTCGAACGCCACCAGTTGCTGCCGGCTCAGGCGCCCATCGGACACGAGCAGGAGCTACTACGCTGAAGATCGTCACCCTGCTGGGCACACGCCCTGAGGTAATCAAACTCAGTCGGGTCATTGCTGAGCTCGAACGATATTCGGATCACGTGCTCGTTCACTCTGGGCAGAACTACGACCCTCTGCTGAGCGACATCTTCTTTGGCGAGCTATCCATCGCCGCTCCCTCCTATCACCTTGGTATCGGAACTGAGTTTGGGGCTGCTGCAGCGATTGGTCATGTCATTTCCCGCTTCGATGAGGTGCTGACGCGCGAAAGGCCTGACGCTGTCCTGATATACGGCGATACCAATACAGGTCTCGGAGCCATCGCGGCAAGGCGTCGTCGAGTACCAGTCTTCCACATGGAAGCAGGTAACCGAGCCTTCGACGCTCGAATCCCGGAAGAGGTGAACCGTCGCGTAATCGATCACTTGAGTGATGTCAATATGACCAACTCGGAACACGCGAGGCGATACCTAATCATGGAGGGTCTCCGGCCCGAACTCGTACTGAAGACAGGCTCCCCGATGCGGGAGGTCTTGGATCATCATCGGGAACAGGTCGGCCATTCAGAGATCCTACGGGATCTCAATCTTAGACCCGGTGGCTACTTCGTCGTCTCCGCGCATCGCGAAGAGAACGTCGACGACCCCGTTCGGCTGAGGTCGTTTGTTGCCACCCTTGAACGGCTCGCAAACGATCACCAGAAGCCCGTTATCGTGTCAACTCACCCTCGGACCCGTGCTCGCCTTGCCAATGGGATCAATTTCGGAGGCCACGAACTAGTCCGATTCCTCGAACCCTTCTCGTTTAGTAACTACATTCGCCTTCAGACAGAAGCTCTCTGCGTAGTCTCGGATAGCGGCACCCTCACGGAGGAGGCGTCTCTTCTGGGGTTCCCAGCCGTGATGATACGAGAAGCACACGAACGACCGGAGGGAACCGACGTCGGGGCTGTTGTCTTCACTCCGATAACCCCAGACTCTGTCGCATCAGCCGTTGATCTCGTCACTACTCAAGGATCACTGGGCGTGAACACAATCACTGACTATTCACCCGCCAACGTCTCCAAGGTCGTGGTACGAACTATCGTCAGTTTCGTTCCGTACTTGCGTCGCACGATTTGGTTCGGTGCGCCTCCAATCTTCAGTTGAGTAGATCTCAGGAATCGGATCGACTTCCGGGTTCTTTCGGCGAATTCCAACGGCCCCGACGGGCCGACGCCGACGGCAGTACGTCCAATTGCACCTTCACGCCCGACTCATTGCCGAACCACAATCAGACGCGAAGTGCGAAGCGCCGGTCCAACTAGTTGCTGAGCCGCTTGACAGCGAGGATATGGGGGTCTACGCGTCTGAGTAGGGACTGCGCCTGGTTCGGATGCGCGGCGGGCAGGGTCTTGAGGGCCAGGTGACTCCGCCGGCGTGGAGTAGGACTCGGAGCCGGTA
>JAJPHE010000128.1 GCA_021325435.1 Actinomycetota bacterium
AAGGGTTGGTGTGAGAACTGCTTCTTGAGGTTGACGCGGTGACCGTCGCGTCTGGTGGACCCTCAGGCCCCCCGCCGGCTCTTACACCACTTGCTGGTACTCAACTCTCGGGCCGCCACGCCGCAGTCCTGCGCCAGTAGTCACGGACCAGTTACGGGCCAGGGCTACGTCATGGCCGCCGCCGACGGAGGAGTGTTCGCCTTCGGTCATGGCCAGGGCTATGAGGGCGGCCTGGCCGGCCAACCCAGGCCCGCCCCAGTGGTGGCGGTGGTGGCCGACGAGACTGGCTATGACTACTACCTGGTGGACTCGGCCGGGACCGTGCACGGCTTTGGTGGAGCGCCGACCAGCGGTGATCTATCCGGGCATCGGCTGACCGCCCCCGTCGTGGGCATGGCTCTCGGCAACGCCTACGGCTCCTACTGGCTGGTGGCGGCCGACGGCGGGGTCTTCTCCTTCGGTGGCACCCCCTTCTACGGGAGCCTCGGCGGCCAGCATCTGGACTCGCCGGTGGTCGGGATCGCACCTCTGGGCTGTCGGGACGGCTACTGGCTGGTCACCTCAGCGGGGAAGGTCTATGCCTTTGGCGACGCTCCCTGGGAAGGCGATCTGGCCGGCGTTCGGCTCTCGGCGCCCATCGTTGCGATCGTGGCGGACTACAACCCTGCCAATGGCACCCAGGGCTACCTGCTAATCGGCGCCGACGGGGGCGTGTTCAGCTTCGGTGGGGTCCCCTTCTACGGGTCCATGGGCGGGCGCCGCCTGGCCGCCGCGGTGGTGGGGGCGGCGCTGTCGATTGGCGGGGGCTACTGGCTGGTCGGGGCGGACGGGGGCGTCTTTGGCTTCGGTCCCGGCGCCTCCTACTACGGCGGCATGGCCGGAAAGCCTCTGGCCAGGCCGATGGTGGGGATCTCGCTCCAGTACGCGTACAAGAGCAGCCCATAACTGCAGCAGGAAGCCGTGGGGCCGGTCGGATCCGAATACGAGAGCTGTTCAATCGGCGCGAGGGCCGGCCGGCCAATGGCGGGGTACTGATCGATGCCCTGCCACACTCTGAGAGTGTCCATCCCGGACGGAGCGCCACTCAGGTCATCTCCACGGTGGGCACCCCGGCGTCTCTTCCAGCCGTTCTTGATGATGCGATTGAACTTGGTTGGCTGGTCCGCCCTCGGGGCCGCCGGTGTGGTGCTGGCCATACCAGAGCTGATCCTGGGCTGGAACCCGGGACTTGCCTTGGCCGCTGGCCTGGCGGCCAGCTTCGCGGCCGTGTGGGCCCGGGACTATCAGAAGTGGCGGCGCAGCGTGGTCTCGGTGAGCGTCCCACTGCCTGATGAAGACGCTGACGTCCTGGCGGCCAGCTTGCGAGGCCGCGGTATCGATGTCGTGTACGAGCCTCGAGTTCTGGATCCACTCACCGGAGAGCTGTCCCAATCGGGTCGGTTCGTCTGTCGCGCCCCATACGTCTCGAAGTTGGAGGCTGCCCTTGGGATACCCGAGGGACTCCGCTTTCGGCGGCGCCGGATGCCCTGATCACCGGTCTGGGACCGAGCCCTATCGCTCGGGATAACGCTCAGCACCGGTAACCGCCTCGGTCGCTGGGTCTCAGGGCCCGACCGCTCTATAACGACGGATATTTCGTGGCGTGCCGGCGAAACCGGCGACCGCGCTCGGTGAACCGCGTCCGACTCCGCTATCTGTCCTTCAGATCGGTGGCTGGATCTCTTTGAACCTGCCACCGCGATGGACCCCGTCGCCCGAGGGGATCACCGAGCTGCGCCATTCCCACGACAACGAGCCTTGAGTGCCACCGGGTATGCGATCCACGAAATTCGCCACCTCCGTCCCGTAGGACTAGAGGCCTCGGGCACCCGAGGCGGAGGAGGTGTCGAAAGTGCCGAGGCCAGCCGGCAGGGCGGCCGCCAACGCCATGGCGGCCAGGGTGGCAGCAACACAGGAGCTGCTCGAAGCTGAAGTCGCCCGGCTGATCAAGGGCGAGGACTGGGTGCGGTTCCTGGGCTTCCAGGCCCGGCTGCATAGGTACTCAAGTGGCAACACGTTGCTCATCGTGGCCCAGCACAGCGCAGCCTTCCACGAGGGCAGAGTGCCCGACCCGGAGCCGTCGTACGTGGCCGGCTACCAGACATGGAAGGCCCTGGGGCGCCACGTCGACAAGGGCCAGCACGGCTACGCCATCCTGGCGCCGGTTCGATCCGTCTTCCGGGAGGCCGTTGACGTCCACGGTGAACGCCGTCGTCTCGGGCCAGGGGAGCAACTGGCCGGGGGCGAGATCGCCGAGTCCCGTCAGGTGCTCAGAGGCTGGACCATCCGGACGGTGTGGGACGCGTCGCAGACCTCGGGGAGGCCTCTGCCCGAACGGCCCCAACCGAAGCTCCTCGAAGGACAGGCTCCCCAGGGGTTGCGGGAAGCGGTGGTCGGCCTGATCGAGGCGAGGGGCTTTTCGTTCTCGACCGTGCCCGATGCGGGCTCGATCGGCGGGGCGAACGCCCGCACCGACTTCTCGGCCCGCACCGTGGTGGTGCGCGCCGACATGGATCAGGCAGCTCAGGTGCGCTCGATCTTGCACGAAGCGGGCCATCTGCTCCTCCGCCACGGCGAGCCGCCAGGTTGTCTGCTTCCCCGTGCCCTCCAGGAGGTCGAGGCCGAGTCCGTGGCCTTCGTCGTCGCCACCGCGAATTCCATGCCGGCGGGTCCGTATTCGTTCGCATATATCGGTTCCTGGGCTGGGGAGGCCGGCCCCCGGGCCGTGGCCGCCACCCAGGCCCGAGTGGCGGAGGCGGCCAAGACGATCATCGCCATCTCCCCAGCACGCCACATGGGGGGCGGGCGGCCTCCCGGAGCCGAGGCGGCCTTGGGAGCACCGGGCGTCGGCGGAGAGCCGGCAGCGGATCCGGAGCCGGAGGTGGTGGCGCTGTGACGGCGGGCGCGCTCACTGTGTCGCTGGCCCCCTCGCAGGTCGAGGCCCTCCTGTGGGCGTCAGCCGCGGCCAGCGGTGGGCCCCGTTTCCCGGCTCGGCTGGAGACGGTGCTGGGAGGGGCAGAGGCCAGGCTCCTGCTCGCGCTGGTCCATGCCGCCGATGAGGAGACCATCGAGGACGACGGCCCCGATCCGTGCTGCTTGCGTTGTGGTCGGCGCCGGTCCGCGTGCCGCTGTTGCCCGGCCTGCGCCCCACCGGCCCACGGTGGCTCTGGACCGCGAGTGGGCGACGCGGCTGACGGGCCGAGCAACGGGGGGCCGACCCGGTGAGCCGACCGGCGACGCCGAAGGGCCATGAGGACCTGGCGCTCTGGGCCATTGCGGTCAGCGTCGCGGCGGCGGCGCTGTGCTGGTTGGGCGGAGCAGCCGCCATTGCGGTCTCGGGCCATTCGGTCCCCTCCGGACGTGAGCTTGCCGGGCTGGAGGCACTGGCGCATCCGGCTCACCCGGGGCGCGCCTGGGGGGTGGCGGTGGGACCGACGGTGCTGTACTGGTCGTTGACCGTCCTCGTGTGGGCCACCGCTGGGGCGCTGGCGTGGGGCGCGTGGCGGGCATGGCGAGCGCTGGGCACGATCGGTCAGGGTGCTCGGGCCGACGACCCCCGCCGCCGTGCCGGCCTGGCCTCGCGCCGCCAGGTCACCCTTGCGGCGGGCCCCAAGGCGCTCCTCGCCAAGGCCAAGGTGCTGCGACCATCGTTGTCGCGTCCCCGCGCGGCCGACGTAGGGATCGCCCTGGGGCGGAGCCAGGGCGTGCAGTGCTGGTCCGGGGCGCGGGACTCCATCGTGATCCTCGGCCCACCCGGCGCCGGCAAGGGCCTGCACCTGGTGATCCCCACGATCCTGGACGCCCCCGGCCCGGTCATCACAACATCGACCCGCCCGGACAACCTGGCCGTCACCCTGGCGGCGCGGACCCGGCGGGGCCCGGTGGCCGTATTCGACCCCCAGGGCCTGGCCCCCGGTGTTCCTTCGGCCACCCGTTGGTCCCCGGTCCGGGGCTGCGAGGCTCCCCGGGTGGCCATGGCCCGGGCCGTGGCCCTGGTGGGCGAGGCCGGCGCCGGCACCGAGAACGACACGTTCTGGACCGCCCAGACCACCCGGGCCACCCAGTGCCTCCTGCACGCCGCCGCCCTGGCCGGGCGTCCGCCCCTCGACCTTTACCGCTGGTCGCTGTCGCCGGCGAGTGCCAAGGAGGCGGTGGAGATCCTCCGGGAGGACCGCCGGGCCGGCCTGGCCTGGAGCCGGGCCCTGGACGCCATCGTCACGGCCGAGGCGCGCACCCGGGATCCGACCTGGGCCATGGTGTCGAACACGTTCGCCGCCCTGGCCGACCCAGCCGTGCTGGACGCGGTGTCCCCTGGGCCCGACGAGGTCTTCGAGCCGGCCAAGTTCCTCGCCTCGGACGGGGCGGTGTTCCTCCTCGGCACGGCGGCGGGGGCCTCGGCCACCGCTCGGCTGGTGTCGGCTTTCGTGGAGGACGTGGTGGAGACGGCCCGGCGCCTGGCCGCGGCCTCGGTGGGGGCCCGCCTGGACCCGCCGCTGTCCTTGGTCCTCGACGAGGCGGCCAACTACCCCCTGCCCAGCCTTCCCGCCCTCATGTCCGAGGGCGGGGGGACCGGGATCACCACCGTGGTGGTGCTGCAGTCCCTGGCTCAGGCGCGTAGCCGCTGGGGATCCGAGTCCGCGCAGGCAATCTGGGACTCGGCCACGGTGAAGGTGGTCCTCGGGGGCCAGGGCAGCGCCGACGACCTGGCCGACATGAGCCGCCTTCTCGGCGAGGTGGAGGTGGCTGAGACCACGCAGTCCCACTCCCGGCGCGGGGAGGGATCGGTCACGGTCTCCACCCGGTCCCGTCCGATCCTCACCCCCGCCCAGCTGCGGGAGCTGCCCTTCGGGCTGGGGGTGCTGATACTGCGCTCGGCGCCGCCGATCATGCTGGCGCTGTCCCCCTGGACGACCCGGCGCGACGCCGCGGTGCTCGAGGCCGACAAGGCCCGCCTCGAAGCCACGGTGGCGGCCGCCGTGGCGGGGGGCCTCGATGCGTGATCCCCGCCCGGGATCGGCCTGGTCGTGGGGGCGGGTCTGCGCCCGGGGGCGCTACGCGGCGTGGATGGCCTCGGCCGGATGGGCGGCCGGCCGTGCCGCCTGGGTGACCGAGTGGTCACGCCGGTACCGGGCCGCCCCGCGCTGTATGGCCTGCGGGGCGTTCTGGGGCCCGGGCGACGGCGATCTGCACCACCGCTCCTACGCCCGGCTTGGCACGGAGCGCTTCGGCGATCTCTGGCCGATGTGCCGGGGATGCCACGAGGCTTGGCACCGCATCTGGGACGCCAGCCCGGCCTGGCGGTCACTCGGCCGGGAGCACGCCACGGTCGGGATCGTGGCCCTGCTGCGCAACCGAGTGGAGCGGGTCGATGGCTGAGGACGGCGGGCAGGTCAGAGTCCCGCTGGCCACCTTGTTCGGCACTGAGGCAGACCTCGACGAGTTCGCCGATGCCTTCCACGGCCCCCTGTACTGGCCGGGGCTTTCCACCGAGCGGGCCCGGTCCGAGTGGGAGGCCCTGGTCGTCTGGGTGGCCGGGCTGGTCTCCCGCTTCGGCTACGACTCCCATGTCGTGCCCTCGTGCTGGTGGCGGCACAACTGCTTCGTGGAGGCGCTTTCTGCCCTGCGGGACCACGAGCGGGGCTCCTACGCTCCCACCGCCCCGCCCAGCGCGGCGGTGGAGTTCCACCGGGCTCTTCGTGACATCGAGGCCCGCCTGCGAGCCTGGTCGGCCGAGCTGCGCTGCGACGCCGAGCACGACCAGAGCCACGACCGCCCCCGCCGTCTACCCACCGAGGGCTTCTCGGAGTGGGTGGCGGCCGACTCTGCCCGCCGACGCCGGGCCGCCCTCGACGCCGCCCTGGCCGAGTGCTGAACCAACAAGCGCCTGTCAGGCCGGCACGGAAATCGCCACCTCCGTCCCGTAGGGCGAAAACGGCTTCGAAGACTGGCCGAGACCGAAGGAGGTGATCGTGTCGATCGGCGTCGATTCTTCTCGAATCTGGCCGGACCCCGCACCTGGGTCTGCTGACCGCGGGACGGTGGGCCCCCACGAGGCGGTGGAAAGATGAGGTGGGCCTGGATGGACCGGGCCGCCTGTCGGGGCATGGCCGACACGGTGTTCTTCCCGGAGGGCCCGCACCGCAACTACTCCCGAGCCAGACGGATCTGCGCCGGCTGCCCGGTGCGCAAGGAGTGCCTCCGCTACGCCTTAGAAGGCTGCATCGGCTTCGGAATGTTCGGCGGTCTCACCCCTCGCCAGCGCGCAGCGCTGCGTCGCCGGCGCCGGCGAGAGGAGGTGGCCTGATGGCAGTCGACGTCGCCGGGGTTCTGGCCTGTCACTCGCTGGCATCGGTGCTCCGACGCTGCTGGGTGGGGATCCCCGACCCGGGCCTCGGCGTGCGCGACGAGTGGCGCTGCCACTGCCCGTTGCCGTCCCATCCCGCTCCGGTGGATCCTCACCGCCACAAGCCGAGCTTCGCCGTGCACCTTTCGGGGCGCATGGCCGGGCGCTGGCACTGCTTCGCCTGCGACGCCGGGGGAGATGTCATCTCCTTCGTCGAGGCCTACGCCCAGGTCGGGTTCCTCGACGCCGTGGGCCTGATCGAGTCGGGCGGAGGGATCCCCCGGGGGTCCGACCCACACCTGCATCTCCGCCCCGCCACTCGTACGCCGACCGGGGCGCTGGCGTGGGAGGCGCGGCCCGGCTCGGACCGGGAGCTGCCCGATCCGAGCCGGACCCCCAGGCCCCGACTGTGGGCGGCCATGGCCGAGGCGTGGCGCTACTACGCCTTGGACGGCCTGGCCGGCCTGGCCCGCCGCCGCCTGGCCGAGCGAGGGATCGATCTCGGTCCCTTGGAGGCTCGGGAGCATCGGGTGCTGGCCGGCCACACCCCCCGCTCCCGCACGGGTGTGGTCGACCAGCTCCGCCGCCGGGGCTTCTGCGACGACGAGCTGGTCGACGCCGGTCTCGCCAGCCGCCACCCCGACGGATCGGTGGAGGACTTCCTCACCCACCGCCTGGTCCTGGCGGTCCGGGACGGCCATGACCGGGTGGCCGGACTGATCGGGAGGGACGTCTCGGGCGGGGAGCGCGCCAAGTACCTCAACACCGCCACCACCGCGATCTACGACAAGGCGGCCTTGCTGTACTGGGCCAGCCGGCCGACTTGTCGCGGGGCGGACAACCTGGTCGTGGTCGAAGGAGCCATCGACGCCCTCGCCATTGACGCCGCCGGCGCCCAGGCGGACCTGAACGTGGCGGCCGTGAGCCCCTCCGGCGTGGCCCTGACCGCCGCCCACCGGGCGGCGATAATCCTCCAGGCGGCCAAGCCGCCCGTCCTCTGCGCCGACGGCGACGTCGCCGGCCGGGCGGCCACCACCGCCTGGGTCATGGCCATGACCCAGGAGGGCCACGAGGTGGTGGCTGGAACGCTGCCCGACCCCGCCGATCCGGCGGACTGGCTGGCAGTGCACGGATGCGAGGGACTGAGCGCCTTCCTCCGTGACGGCTGCCTCGATGCACGACCCCAAGAGGTGCGCCCGGTGCATGCTGGCCGGTTCCTGGCACGGGCGGCAATCCGTGACGGCCATGACCTCGGAACGACGAGGGCTGCCCTGGCTGCAGTAGGAGCGCGACTCAACAACGAGGATGCGCGCCACCGCTTCGCCGAACAAGCGGGGCGGGGATTGGCGGAAGCAGGGGCGGGGCCGGACGGATGGCTCATTCGGTCCGTTCTCGCCGACATCGAAGCGGCACGCCGGCCCTCCGCCGATCAACGTGACCCCGGCCTTGACGCAGTCATGGCGGTTTGATGCGACCTGACATGTCCATCCGCATGGGGGTCGGGTGGTCGTCGACCGCCAGTCAGCACCTGGAGGAGGACTGAGATGCCGGCACAGTTGGGAAGGCAGAGCTCAACACCAGGCATGAGCGGCCGGGGGCTGGACCGGGGTCGATACTTCACACTCCAACAGGCCGCCGATGAGTTCCCGGCCTTCACTGTCAGGCTTCTCAGGAGGCTGGTTCAGCAGCGCCGGATCGCCTTCAGCCGGGCCGGACGCTGCATCGTCGTTGCGGAACGCGACATCGAGGCGTACATCGAATCCAACAGAGTGGAGCCGCCAACATCCACGCGTCGCTGGGGAGCAGCGTCATGAGCGTGGTCGCGTCGACTACGTGCCTCTGGTCGGCGAAGATCCATAGTCTCGATGGCCTGAGGGCATAGGAGTGGCCAATGGGATCAGTTCGAAGGGCACCCCGGAACTCCGCTCGCTGGGAAGCGAGATATCGAGACCTCAGCGGACGCCAGCGAACAAAGACCTTCGACTCGCGGGCATCAGCGAAGGCATGGCTCACGGCCGCGGAAGCCGATATGTCACGCGGCAGTTGGACCGATCCCAGCCTCGCTACAACCAAGCTGGGTGTGGTTGCCGAGCAGTGGCTCGCTGCAGACCAACGAAAGAGGTCTGGGTCTATCGCCCGGGACCGAAGCATCCTTTCCAACCATGTCCTGCCGGCACTGGGGCATCGAGCCATCGGCGGGATCACGCGTGCTGAGGTCCAGCAACTGGTCAACGATTGGGCGTCGCAGTACTCGCCGTCGACAACCCTCCGACACTATGCTTGCCTGAGAGGCATATTTTCGTACGCCGAGAGTTGTGAGCTGATCGTGCGCTCGCCATGCCGCAATGTTCGGCTGCCCGAGCTGTCCGCGCGAGAGGCGGCGATCCTCGACGCCGTGGAACTGGAGCGCCTTGCCGCTGCGATGGGCGCCTACGGTCCGATGCTCTACCTGGCGGCATTGGGGCTGCGGTGGGGTGAAATTGCGGGACTCCGCGTCGGTAATGTGGACTTCCAGCGTGGAGTCGTGACCGTTCTCCTGCAACGTACTCGTGGTGAGAAGGGCCGAATGGTTGAACAGGATCCCAAGAGCCAGGCGGGCCGCCGGTCACTAAGCGTGCCGGAGTGGGTGACGACGATGCTCGCGGAGCACCTGACGAGTCGAGGACTGACGGGGGGTGATCCTGACACTCTGATCTTCGTGTCCCCTGATGGCCAACCCCTGCACTACTCGAATTGGCGTCGTCGTGTATGGCTGCCAGCGCGCGCCGCGCTTGGGCTGGATCGGCTGACGTTTCACGATCTGAAGCACACTGCGGCGACCGCACTGGTTGAAGAGGGTGTGGATGTCAAGACCGCTCAGGTTCGGCTTGGCCACGCCAGTCCGCAAACAACGCTCAGGATCTATGCGCAAGTAACGCGCCAAGCTGATCGAGCGGCTGCGGATCGAGTAGGCGAGCGGCTCCGGCCTAGTTTGGAAGCTTCGGACCCATCCTACGCCCGAGGTGAGGGTCCTTCCGGCCGGCGCGGTGCATAGTCACAGCTCCCTGTGTGTCGGTACGCGCCCGGACAGGTGACACCGCACCGGAACGTGCTGCCCGCCGTACAGTCCAGGAGCAGATGCTGACGGCGGGGGACGGGTAGGCGGCTCAGCTCGGGCGGTCATGACGGCTCCAGGGTACGCCCAAGGCCTGGCAGGATGGCCCGATGGGAACCTTCATCACCCGGCTGGACGAAGGCGGAGGCAGCGAGCGCCTCGCGGTCAAGGATCTCATGGACATGGTAGGAGTACCCACGACGGCCGGCTGCAAGGCATTGGCCGACATCGCCCGTCCGGCCCCGACCGACGCCTCCTGCCTCTTGGGAGCGCGCCAGGCCGGGGTCCGCATCGTCGGACGCACCAACCTGCACGAGCTCGCTCTTGGAGTCACTGGGGTAAACCCGTGGTTCGGCACGCCCATAAACCCCTTGGATCCGCGCCTGGTGCCGGGAGGTTCTTCGAGCGGCTCGGCCGTCGCTGTGGCCACCGGCGAAGCCGATATCGCCTATGGCAGCGACACTGGGGGATCGGTCCGCATTCCTTCGGCGTGCTGCGGCACCGCCGGCCTCAAGACGACTTGGGGCCGCATCCCCCTGGGTGGCGTCTGGCCTTTGTCGACCAGCCTCGACACGGTGGGCCCCATGGCGACGTCGATGTCGGGGCTGCTGCGGGGCATGCAGCTGCTGGAGCCCGGCTTCGCCGCCGCAGCGGGCAGGGAGTGGCGTGTGGGACGATGGTCGGTGGAGGCTGATCCTCTGATCGAGGCTGCCATCGACCGGGCGTTGAGCGCGGTGGAGTGGGAGGTCGAGCCGGTGCAGCTCGCCGGCTGGGACGCCGCGACCACCGCTGCCGGCACGATCCTCGTGAGCGAGGCCTGGAACGCCGACCGACATCTGGTCGAGTCGGCGCCGTCCGGCATAGGCGAGGATGTCAAGGCTCGGCTGGGTCTGGGCCGTCGGATCGATGACAGCGCGCTAGACATGGGCCGCCAGACCCAGGCCGGTTGGAAGGCCGAGTTGGCGTTAGCGCTGCGACGAGTCGATCTCATCGCCACCCCGACCCTCACGATCTTCCCTCCGGAGCTGGACCGGGGGGAGGACCTGCTGATGGCCCGCTGCACCCTTCCAGTGAACCTCTCCGGCCTGCCCGCGTTGGTGCTTCCGGTGCCGACCAGCGGTCCGCTCCCGGCGAGCATTCAGCTGATCGGCCGCAACGAGGAGGAGCTCCTGGCTGCGGGGGTCGAGCTGGAGCAGGCGATCGCCAGCCTGTGAGCTCGAGCGCCATCCCAGACACGACGTCGGATCCACCGCTTCGACCTGTCCCCATGTCCCGACTACACACGGGCCAGCTCCACGAGGGCCCGGCGTCGACCGGCCCGCCGCCGAGCGCGTCGAACTCCTCCGCTCGACGGAGGTGGTCGACTCGACCCTTGTGGCACGCCAGCGGCACGCCGAGATGCACCGGCGTTCGGGCAACCCCGTCGGAGATGCCTTGACCTGGGAGGACGGGTCTCATCGGCATCTCAGCAAGGGCGCCAGGCAGCACCCCTGACGCGGCAGATTGGGGGCCCTGACTGACCCTGGGCGAGAGGAGCTGACGCCAGCGCACCATGCACCACAACTGCACCACAAGCATGGGTTGGGAGGGGTCAGGAACGGCCAGCAAAGGTCAGGCTGAAAGGGCCCGTGACCTGGTACTTCTTGCCTTGGGGCAGGTCGCTGCCGCTACCTGACCAGAACTGATAATGCTGAGGTCGGTGGTTCGATTCCACCTAGCCCCACTGGAAAAGTCCTGATCAGAGGGGTGCCGGCTCCGACGCGCCGAGGGATGGCTGCGTATCGTCCCGCGTTGGTCCCGCGAGCGACTAGGTGTTGCTCTCCTGCGTGAGCTCGCCAGCATCGTCAGAACCGCCAGCATCGTCAGAACCGAGTGCAGGCTCTTGCAGCACCCCTGCGACCTCATTCAGCGCCAGCTCCAAGTCTTGGAAGGTGGCGTGCTGTGTCCGAGCCGCCACCGGGTGTGTCTCGAGCTGTGCAATCTCTGCTCTGCCCAGCCCGCGCGTTGCGCCAACCCGCTCCGCTGCAAGACGAGCAGTGGTGATTACCGGGGGGCGCCTTGAGAATTCAGGAAGGGCAAGCCCATCTCATCGCGCAGCCGAGCCAGCACGATCTCCCGGGCGTCTTCATCGAGCCGGACTTCGTCATTTGCGTAAACACGGACGGCCCACAGTTCTTGATGCCGCCTTGCGATGATCGCAGCATCTTCATAGCGGTCGACGAGCTTCGATATCATGCCGCGGTCTTCGATTAGAACGTCAGCGAGCTTCAGCCGCATATTGGGCCCGGGGACCCATAGCACTACGCTCCATGATGGCTTAATGTCGGCCCATTTAGTAGCCGAGCGTTCGAGTTCCCGACGCTTACCGGCCGAGCCGAAGTGGGCATGTTTGTCGCCGGCTGATGGAAGAACCTCTCGCCCACCTGCGTGGGCAATCATTCTAAAGTGATCTCGGTTTCGAATCCGAGATGCTAGATCAGCGATTCCCTCTTGGCGCTCGGTCGCTGGAGGCTGAATTCGAAAGGTCCAAATGAGGTGTTCGAGAACTCCTTCGTCGCCGAACGACAGGAACATGCTCTCCATGCGGGACGCAACCTCAGCGTCTAATGCTTTGAGTGTTTCACCTCCGGCTAGGGACGCTACATGCGCCCTGAGCTTCTCGTCGTGCCAGCGATCCCCGAAATCGGCCACGGCAGGCACTGCGTGCAGGGCAGCTTCGAGCCACCACTCATCACGGAGCATTTCAAGAAGCTTGCCCAGCATGGCGTCGTAGGCCAACTTCGTCTTGTGGTACAAAGCACGCTCGGTCGCCTCGTACCGGTAGCGCAGGTATTTGATGAGTTCGGTGACGATGTCGATCCGAAACTCACCTCGTCTGTTGACCGAGAGAACCAGTCTTTCGGCATATTCACTTTGGATATCTCTCGGTGCGACAAAAAAGCTGTCCATGAAACGGTCACCGAGTGCGATCGGCAATCCGGTGAAGTAGTGATCACGGGAGAGATAGTCGAGAAGGTCGGCGCATATCGTGTTGTTGACGACGTCGCCAATGAAGGGGTACAGGCTCGTCACCTGACAGTCCTTCACCTTGTCCAACACGATGGCGCGGAGCTCGGCGAACAGCGATGCGTTGCGGCCCTCGATCGGCAGTTCAGACTTGGCTGTCTCGACCGCGGCGCGTACCTCTTCCGGCAGGGTCAACCATAGAGCCTGGAACCGGTCCACGTTCTTGTGATGGGAGACGAGCACTTCGAGATCATCCTCGATTGTGTGTCCGAACGGGACATGAGTGAGATCGTGTATCAGGGCAGTGAGCCGAGCCAAGACCGTCGCCTCGCGCAACCTCAGCTCAAAGTCTCCGTCGTTGCGCCAGTCATCGAGGAGGCTCGGCTGCGGGTCTGGCCCGTCGAGTGCTCGTACGACTCGATCGAGAATCTTCTGTGCTGCCTGCAGAGTGCCAAGCGAGTGGGTAAACCGGGAGTGCTCTGCGCCCGGAAAGACCTTCAAAGTCATGCCGAGCTGCTTCACGTGGCGCAGACGCTGGAAGGCCGGCGAGTCGACGATCAGGCGTTCGAGTTCGTTGATTCGGATCTCGCCATGGATGGGATCCGTGATCGTCTTCGACATGCGAAGGAGGTGATCAGGTAGGCCCCATGGCGTTGATTCGCTGTTCATCGGCTCCCCGCTCGCTCCGAGGCCTGACCTAGGAGGTCGAGGATACCAGGAGCGCCCGAAGTGTGGCCCAGGCCATGAGCGGATACGCCAGTCTGACTATGCCGCCGATCCTGCTGCGTTCCGAACGATGTACGGAGGCACGTCAAGCCGGTGTGCGAGCGCCCGAACGACGGAATCGCCGTCATTGACCGCACCTCGAGCTTCGGCTTGGCCGACGAGGAAGAGGGCAGCGAACTCGTCGCAGCGTGCTTCGATCACCGACGTCGAGCGAGCAGCGAAGCTTGTGGCATCCACCAGACCAAGGACCGTATGCGCAAGTTCATGCGCCAAACGGAACGACACTCGGAACTGCCGAGGGACGCGTAAGCGCTCTATCTCTTCCGGCTCGCCTGGTGATGCTTCGTCATCGCATACGAAGCGGTGCCGACCGGCGCCCAGGGGCAGAACACAGGCCTCGAGCCCACCCGCGGCAGCTCGCAGCCTCTTGATCTGAACCTCATGGCCAGCGGCACGAAGTAGTTCGTCGGTTCGGACTTCACCTGTCGCCCCGTAGCGCTCACGTTCTCTGTCAGCGAGAGCCCAGAGTGGAAGGCTCGACTGACGTATACGCATACATACGTACTATGTATCGACCGATGCGCATAGTGGGGGATGGGTGCATAAGCTGGGTCTACGCGTCTGAGTAGGGACTGCGCCTGGTTCGGATGCGCGGCGGGCAGGGTCTTGAGGGCCAGGTGACTCCGCCGGCGTGGAGTAGGACTCGGAGCCGGTA
>JAJPHE010000142.1 GCA_021325435.1 Actinomycetota bacterium
AGCACAGATACAAACCGGCCCGGGCCATCGCTGGCCCGGGCCTGTGGGACACCGGTTCGTATGGGCCCACGTCAAGTGGAGGTGAGCGGACTCGAACCGCCGACTTCCACGTTGCGAACGTGGCGCTCTGCCATCTGAGCTACACCCCCCGAAGGGTGCTCCACGATAGTCGAGGGGGGTCTTCGCTCCGCCCCGGCTTCAGGCGCCGACGGCGCGTCGCCCCTCTTCGATGGCCGCTTGCAGCCGGCTCTGCAGGACGGTCGTGGTCAGATCGGCGCGGGTGCGCTCCAGCACGGCCCGCAGGGCGTCGGTGGTGCGGCGCAGCCCTCCGGTGATGGCGTCGGGGAAGTCGACCAGCATGAGGAGGTCGTAGACCTCGTCCATGGTGGACAGCAGCTCCTCCGCCCGATCGAGATCACCGCTGCGCAAGCGGTCGAGCAGGTGCCGACGCAGCTCGGACGCCGCCTCGGCGAGGCCGTTGAGCCATGCGGGTAGACCCACGGCCATCGCCTCGTGACCGGGGGGCGATTCCCCGCCGACCAGGGCGGCGGTGGCGACGGCCTCGACGTACTCCTTCTCGGCGTCGTGCAGGAACCCGGCGTGGGCTACCGACGGGAAGGGGCGCAGCACCTCCTGGGCGTGGCGCACGGCGGTCTCCGCCTCGGCGGTCAGCTGGGCCGCCAGGGTCAGGTCGAGACGGTGCACGGCGCGGATGGCCCGGCCGCTGGAGCGGATCGCCTGGCGGCAGCTGGACAGTCCCGCCTCACGTGCGGCATGGGCCGCCTCGAGCTGGGCGAGGATCGACGAGGCGAGGGCGCCGAGCTCCTCCCCCGGCCCTCGGCTCACGCGGAGGGCCTAGTTGGCCGACCTGCGGAGCAGGACCGTCCCCTCGGCGGCGGCGGCCCCGGGCAGGAAGGTCAGCTTCATCTCGCGCTCGGCGGCGACGTTGCGCATCCTCACCAGCATGGCCACGTAGGCGGCCAGCAGGACCCCGGAGAGGGCGGCCAGGGCCAGAAGGGTGTGAAGGTGGGGCACCAGGCCCAGGAGGAGGAAGGCGGCCGTCGACCCGGACAGGCCGAACAGGACGTTGCGCCGCCGCTGCAGGGTCCGGCTGTGGGGAGCGGGGGTGCGGGTGGGCGAGACCCGGGCACTCCGCCCGGCGGCACCGAGGAGGGCGTTGCCGGCGGGAACGGCGGGGACGCCCTCGAGTCGACTGTGGGCCGGGGCGATCACCTTGGGGCCGGTGCGCTGCAGGACACCCAGCTGACGGCGGAAGTCGGTGATGGAGTCGGCGCGGCGACTCTCGGCGCCTCTCCGCAACAGCGGGGGGGCCAGCACGGCGATCCACACGACTGCCAGTAAGGCAAGAACCACGATGGTCAAGCTCCTCGACCTACCTTCGTGTTCGGGGACCGTACCTGCGGTCCCGGCGCGATCGGTGGATGGTTGGTGCGAAGCCCGTCGTGGGCAGCCGCCTTGTTACTACAGGCCTTCCGCACAGGCCATTCCCATGCTAACTGACGCTAGCGGCCTGGAACAAAGCGACAGCCAGCAGCTGGTCGGAACGAGCCCGCTCCCGGCCCTAGAGGTCGGCCGGAGCCCGGCCGTCGGCGCCGGACCGGCGCCAGTGCCCGGAACGCCCGCCCGTCTTCTCCCAGAGGGCCAGCTCGCCGATGGTCATGCCCCGGTCGCTGGACTTGCACATGTCGTAGACGGTGAGGGCGGCCACGGCGCAGGCGGTCATGGCCTCCATCTCCACCCCGGTCCGGTCCACCGTCTCCACCTGGGACTCCACCTCGACGTAGTCGTCCCCGATGTTGAAGTTGACGTAGACCGACCCCACCAGGAGCGGATGGCAGAGGGGGATCAGGTCGGCGGCCCGCTTGGCGGCCTGGATGCCGGCGATCCTCGCCGCTCCGAGCACGTCGCCCTTGCTGATGGCGTTGCTGGCCACCTTCGAGGTGGTGTCCGGGTGCATGAACACCTTGCACCGGGCCAGCGCCCGCCGGTGGGTGGGGTCCTTCGGCGTGACGTCGACCATGCGGGCACGTCCCAGCGGATCCAGATGGGTGAGGCCGCGGTCGGACATGGCCAGAGTGTAGAGGGGGCAGGCCCGGGGCCGTCGGGCCGCGCCCGGGCCGGGACAGGCGGTGGAGGCGCTCAGCCCCCTATCTGGCTCATCGACCGGGAGGGTCGGATGAAATGCACCTTTCCGATGGAGTGGCCGGCCCACTTGCGGGCGACGTCGCCGCTGATGGCGCCGGCCAGGTCGTCGTCGGTGCCGCCGCCGCGCAGGACGGCCCGGAGGTCCGTCTCGCGCACGGCGAACAGGCAGTTGCGAAGCTGGCCCTCCGCCGTGATGCGGATCCGGTCGCAGTCCCCGCAGAAGGGGTGGGTGACGCTGGCGATGACCCCGATCTCACCCTGGCCGTCGAGGTAGCGGTAGCGCGAGGCCGGCTCCGGCCCGTGGGCGACGGCCTCCAGGGGGTAGACGGCGTTGATGGCGGCCACCACCTCGTCCGAGGGCAGCACCTGGTCCATCGACCAGCGCTCGTCGGCGTCCAACGGCATGAACTCGATGAATCGGGGCTGCACGCCGAGCTGCCGCCCGAAGGTGGCGAAGTCGACGACCTCATCGTCATTGACGCCGCGGATCGTCACGATGTTCACCTTCACCGGATCGAAGCCGGCGTCGATGGCGGCGTGGATGCCGTCGAGGACGCGGTCCAGCTGGGCCCGGCGGGTCATGGCTTCGAAGCGCTCGGGGCGCAAGGTGTCGCAGGAGATGTTGAGCCGCGATAGGCCGGCCCGTCGCAGGTCGTGGGCCAGCAGCCCGAGCGTCGCCCCGTTGGTGGTCATAGCCAGGTCCACCGGCTGTCCAGTGGCTGGGATCCGGAGGGTCGCCAGCTTCTCGATCAGGACCGGCAACTGGGCCCGAACGGTGGGCTCGCCTCCGGTGATGCGGATGCCGTCGAAGCCGAACCGCTCGACGCAGACGCGGGCCACCCGCAGGATCTCCTCGAACGTCAACACCTCTTGGCGGGGAAGCCAACGCATGCCCTCCTCGGGCATGCAGTAGGTGCAGCGGAAGTTGCAACGGTCCGTCACCGAGATCCGCAGGTCGCGCACCGTCCGCCCGTGGGGGTCCACCAGCGGTTGGAAGGGTGCGGTCACGTAACCAGCCTACGGTCGAAGAGACAGGGGGTCGGCCAGCAGGACTATGTCCGTCTTCTCCCCGGCGGACACACCGGGGCCGTCCGGCAGGAGGGCCAGGGCGTTGGCCGCGGCCAGACCGGTGAGGATGTGGGATCCCTGGCCGCCGGCCGAGCGGATCCTCAGGGTGCCGTCGGGGGTGAAGGAGGCCACCACCCTCACCAGGTGCAGCTTCCCGTCGGGAGACCGCCGAAGATCCTCTTCGGCCACGGCGGTCGCCCGGGGCCGGTCGATGTGGGGGTGGCCCATCATCTGGCGCAGGGCGGGGCGGGCGAACAGCTCGAAGCTGACCACCGAGGACACCGGGTTGCCCGGAAGGCCGAACACCGGCTTGGCGCCGACGGTTCCGAAGGCGAGGGGCTTTGCCGGACGGATCGCCACCTGCATCCACCGCATCCCCCCACCGGAGAGCCGGTCGAGCACCACCTTCACGTAGTCAAAGTCCCCGACGCTCACTCCCCCGCTGGTGAGCAGGGCGTCGCAGGCTGACAGCCCCTGCTCGAGGGCGTGGGTGATGGCGGCCTCGTCGTCGCCGACCGCGCCCAGGTCCACCGGCCGGCAACCGGCCTGCTCGAGGAGGGCGAGGAGGGTGGGGCGGTTGGAGTCGCGGATCTGGCCTCGTTTCAGGGGAGCCCCCGGAGGGGCCAGCTCGTCGCCGGTGGAGAGCACCCCGACGGTCGCCCGGCGGGTCACCGCCACCGGGTCCGCTCCCACGCTGGCGAGCACCCCGATGTGGGCGGCGGTGAGCGTCGTTCCGGCCGGCACGACCTCCTGGCCGGGCCGGATGTCGTCCCCGGTCCGGCGGACGTGGTCGCCGGGGGTGGCGGCCACCTCGACCACGACCTTGTCATCGCCCTGGCGCCGGGTGCGTTCGACCATCACCACGGCGTCGGCCCCCGGCGGAATCGGGGCGCCAGTCATGATGCGAGCGGCCTGCCCGGGGCCGACGGCGAGGTCTCCGGTGTCGCCGGCGGCGATAGTGCCGATCACCTCGAGCGTCACCGGGGCCGACGAGGTGTCGGCGGCCCGCACGGCGTAACCGTCCATGGCTGTGTTGTCGAACGGCGGCACGGCGTTGGCGGCCATGACCGGTTCCGAGGTGGCCAGCCCCACCGCCGCACCCAGGCGCTCGCGCGCGAAGGGCAGCGGCCGGCAGCCCTCGAGCACGAGGCGACGGGCCTCCTCGAGCGAGACCGCAGCCACCGGTCAGGCCTCCTCGGTGCGGCGCACCAGCTCGGTGAGGAACTCGCGCAGCGGTGGGCCGACGTCGGCGCGTTCGAGGGCCAGCTCGACCGTGGCCCGCAGGTAGTCAAGCTTGTTGCCGACGTCGAAGCGGCCCGTCTGGAAGACGAAGCCGTACACCGGGCGCTGTCCCATCAGCTGACCGATGGCGTCGGTCAGCTGCAGCTCGCCGCCGTGGCCGGGCTCGATTCGGCTGAGGGCGGCGAAGATGTCGGGGGTCAGCACGTAGCGCCCGATGACCGCCAGGTTGGAGGGGGCGTCGGCCGGCTCCGGCTTCTCCACGATGGCGGTGACGCCCACCACCGGGGGCCGGCCCTCGACGGCGGCGCAGCCGTAGGCCGCGATGTCGTCCTTGTCGACCTCTTTGAGGGCCAGGACCGGACCTCCGCGCTCGGCGTGGGCCGCCAGCATGTCTTCGAGCAGCCGGCTGTCGGGATGCATGACGTCGTCGCCGAGCAGCACGGCGAAGGGCTCGTCGCCCACGTGCTCGGAGGCCACGGCCACGGCGTGACCCAGGCCCCGCGGCACCTTCTGGCGCACGTAGTGGATGGTCGCCAGCTCGGCGACGGCCCGGACCTCGGCCAGCTCGTCGAGTTTGCCGGAGGCCTCCAGGTGGGCCTCCAGCTCGAGGGAGCGGTCGAAGTGGTCCTCGAGGCTGCTCTTGCCCCGGCCGGTGACGATGAGGATGTCGGTGAGGCCGGCCCGAACGGCCTCCTCCACCACGTACTGGATCGCCGGCTTGTCGACCAGCGGCAGCATTTCCTTCGGCTGGGCCTTGGTGGCCGGCAGGAAGCGGGTGCCCAGGCCGGCGGCAGGTATGACCGCCTTGCGCACCGCTCGAGCCACATGGACACGCTACACTTGGCACTCCGAGGTCGAGAGTGCTAACAGGGGGCCAGGGATGCCGACCTACGAGTACGCCTGCAAGAGCTGTGGTGAGCACCTCGAGGTGGTCCAGTCGTTCCGCGACGACCCGCTGACCACCTGTCCGAGCTGCGGGGGCGACCTGCGCAAGGTGTTCGGCTCGATAGGCATCTCGTTCAAGGGGAGCGGCTTCTACAAGACCGACAGCCGCCCCGCGGCCAAGTCGGAGGGCTCGTCGTCGAGCTCGTCCTCCTCGTCCTCGTCGGACTCCAAGCCCAGCTCGTCGGGCGCATCGACCGGCTCGGGGTCCGGTTCCTCTTCTGGGAGCTCGGGGACGTCGGGGACCTCCGCCAGCGCCGCCGCCTCCTAGCTGGGTGGCGGCCTCGGCTCGGGCCGACATCGCGGTAATCGGTGGGTCGGGGTTCTACGAGCTGCTCGAGGGGGCGACCGAGGTTTCGGTCCACACCCCCTACGGGCCGCCTTCCGCCCCCGTAACCGTCGGCGAGATGGCCGGCCGGCGGGTGGCCTTCCTGCCCCGCCACGGGCTGCGTCACGAGTTCCCGCCCCACCGCATCCCCTACCGGGCCAACCTGTGGGCCCTGCGCGAGCTCGGCGTCACCCGGGTCTTCGCCCCCTGCGCCGCCGGATCGCTGCGTCGTGACATCCACCCGGGCGAGATGGTCGTGTGCGACCAGCTGGTTGACCGCACCTGGGGCCGCCCCGACACCTACTTCGAGGGCGGAGTGGTCAACCACATCACCTTCGCCGACCCCTATTGCCCCGAGCTGCGCTCAGCCGCCGTCACCGCCGCCGCCTCCGCCGGCCTGGCCGCCCACCCGTCGGGCACCATGGTCGTGATCCAGGGACCCCGCTTCTCCACCCGGGCCGAGTCGGCCTGGTTCCGCTCCGCCGGCTGGGACGTGATCAACATGACGGGCTACCCGGAGGCCGCCCTGGCCCGCGAGCTAGGCCTGTGCCTCTCGGCCGTGGCCCTCATCACCGACTACGACACCGGGGTGGAGGGCGTGGAGGGGATCGAAGCTGTCACCATGGATTCGGTCTTCGCCGTGCTGCAGGCGACCGTCGCCGACGTGCGCCGGCTGCTGAGCGAAGCCCTGCCCGGCATACCGGCCGAGCGGTCGTGCTCCTGCTCGGCCGGAGCCACCGGCGGGCCCCTCGAGCGTCGTTGACGGTCGGGTTCCTCAGTCCCCCTCGAAGGCGGACGTGGAAGGCACGATCCGCGCACGCCACGGGCGGGGGGCGTCGTAGTGGTGCCCGACCACCTGACCCTGACGCACCGATTCGAGGAACGACTCCGGACCGTCGAAGTCGGGCATCTCGACGTAGGCCGCCCCGAAGGCGGAGGGGACATGGGCGTCGGAGCCCGCCCCGTGGGGCAGGCCGAAGCGGTCGGCGGTGTCGGCCGCCCGCCGGTTCAGGTGGTCGAGGGACGTCTTGGCGTTGAACACCTCGATCAGGTCCACCGCCCCCTCCTCGAGCAGCTGGTCCAACGCCTCCTCGCTCAGGCAGTGGCGCATCGGGTCGTAGGGATGGGGGACGTACACCACCCCGCCCTGGGACCGGATGCGCCCGGCGGCATCGGCCGCTTTGATGCCGTGGGGCAGCCGCTCGGTGAGGAACAGGCCGATCAGCTCCCCGGCGCCGGTGCGGACCTCCTGACCCACGATCACCCGGCACGGCAGCCGGTCGCACAGGGCCACGGCGCCCTTGATGGTGTTGTGGTCGGTGATGCACAGCACGTCGATGCCGGAATCGGCCACCGCTTCGGCCAGCTCGTCGGGCGTCGTCGTCGCGTCCCCGGACCACATGGTGTGGGTGTGCATGTCGACCCGCACCCATCCGGGCCGCTTCGGCTGGGCCAGATGGGGGTGCACGTCCACGGCGGCCATGTCTGCCTCGGCGTCCTCAGGCGCCGCTGAGGCTCATCCCGTCCACGGCGAGGGTGACGCCGGCGGCGATGCCCGGGAGCCATTCGAGGTCCCCGCCGATGGCGATGACCTCCAACAGCATGCGCTGCAGGGTGGAGGCGATCGTCGCCTCGCGGATGGGCTCGGCCACCTGACCGTGGCGGATCATGAGCCCCTCAGCCCCCACCGAGAAGTCGCCGCTCACCGGGTTGACCCCCGAGTGGACGCCGGTGATCGACTGCACCAGCAGGCCGTCACCCACGGTCCGCAGCACGTCGTCGAAGCTGCCGGCACCCGGCGTCAGGGTCAAGGCCCGGCACCCGACACCGGGGCCGCTCTTGAACCCGGCCCGCACGGCCGAGGCGGTGGAAGACGTCGACGAACGGCGGGCCGAGTAGGTGTCGTAGAGGAACCGCGAAAGGACCCCGTCCTCGATCAGAGCGTTGCGCCGGCAGGCCAGGCCCTCGGCGTCGTACGGGCTGGCGCCGTAGGCGTCGGCGTCGGTGGGGTCGTCCACCAGGGTGACCGACGGGGCGGCCACCGATTGTCCGAGCCGGTCGGCGAACAGCGAACGGCCCTTCAGCACCGCCTCACCGGAGAAGGTGCCCGACAGGACGCCGAGCAGGGTGCTGGTCACCCGGCGGTCGAAGACGACCGGCAGCCGCGCCGAGCGGGGCTTGGTGGCTCCCAGGAGTCGCACGGCCCGGTCGACGGCCTCCTCGGCCGCCTCGTCGAGATCGAGGTCGTCCGGGGCCCGACCGACTGAGTATCCGGACCCGCTCTGGGTCTGGTCGGCGTCCCCGGCGAGGGCGTGCACGGAGAGGAAGCAGCCGGTGCGCCGGTAGGTCGCTTCGACTCCCGTCGTCGACGCCAGGGCCACGTGACCCATCCCGTCGCCGTAGTTGGATGACTCCACCTGGCGGATCCGCCCGTCGCCGGCCCTGACCCGGCGTTCGAGCTCGAGGGCCATCGACACCTTGTCGTCGGTGGCCATGGCGGCCAGCTCATCGCGCCACAGGTCGAGGGACGCCGGTTCGACTCCGTCCGGGGCGGCGAGGCCCACGGCCTCGTCCGGCGTGGCGAACGATGCGTTGTCGCGGGCCTCGGCGAGGGTTTCGGCAAGGACGTCGTCGTCGAGCGAACCGGCGTAGGCGAAGCCCTGCCGGTTGTCGGCGACGACCCGCACCCCCACCCCCTCGGACTCGGCCGAGGACAGCGACTCGATGTCCCCGCCGTAGACGCGCACCGAGGTGTCGCGGGACCAGGCCACGTACGCCTCGACCTGCTCACCGTCGCCGGCCCAGCCGACGATGCGTCGGGCCAGCTCGGCGAGGTCACGCACCGGCGGTGCCCCCGACCGTCACACCGGTCACCCGCAGGGTCGGCTGCCCGCACCCCACCGGCACGGCCTGGCCGTCCTTGCCGCAGGTGCCCGGCGTCATGGCGAAGTCGTCGGCCAGGGCGTCGATCCGGCCGAGGACGTCAGGGCCGTTGCCGATGAGGTTGGCGTCGCGGATCGGATCGGTGATCTCCCCGTTCTCGATCAGGTAGGCCTCGGTCATGCCGAACACGAAGTCGCCGGTGGCGGTGTTCACCTGGCCACCGCCGAGCTGGGCGACGTAGATGCCCTGGGGTGTCTGGCGGACTATCTCCTCGGGGTCGTCGCGGCCGGCGAGCAGATAGGTGTTCGTCATCCTCACCATCGGCAGGTGCTGATAGCTCTGGCGCCGACCATTGCCCGAGGTGTCGCGGCCTTCCTTGCGGGCCCGCAACCAGTCCCACATGTAATCGGTCAGCACGCCATCCTCGATGAGGACGTTGCGGCGGGCCGGGTGGCCCTCGTCGTCCACGGCAAAGGTGCCCCACTGGTCGCCGACGGTGCCGTCGTCCACCAGGGTCACGAGCGGGCTGGCGACGCGGTCGCCCACCCGTCCGCAGTAGACCGACGAGTCCTTGATGATGTGGTCGGCCTCGAGGCCGTGACCGCACGCTTCGTGGAAGAGGATGCCCCCGCTGCCGCCCTTCAGCACCACCGGCACCACGCCGCTCGGCGCCGGGCGGGCCGACAGCTTGGCCAGGGCCCGACGGGCGGCGGTGAGGGCGACGTCTTCGATCTGCACCCGGTCGAACAGCTCGAATCCCACCGTGAAGGCGGCGGTCTCGTACCCGGTCTGCATGCCGGTGTCGCCGGTGGCCACGCAGTGGACCGAGAACCGGGTGCGGACCTGATCGTCCTCGGCCAGCAGCCCGTCGCTGTTGGCGACCTGGATCCGCCGGCGGGAGTCCCCGTAGCCCACGGTGACCTGCTTGATGGCGGACCCGGCCCCCCGGGCCGCTTCGTCGGCCCGCTGGAGCAGCTCGACCTTGCGGGCCTTGGCCACGTCTTCGGGAGGGATCCGGAACGACGGGGCCGGCGCTGAGCCGGCCGGGGCCAGGGCGACGGTGCGGACGCCGCCCCCGCCCCCCCGAGCGGCGGCGGAGGCCGCCGCCGCGGCCTCGGTGAGGCCCCGCTCGGTCAGGTCGGCGGTGTGGGCGAATCCGGTCGTATCGCCCACCACCACGCGGATGCCCGCCCCCCGGTCGCGGCCGGAACCGAGCTCCTCCACCCGTCCGTCGTCGAGCGACGCCGACGTGCTCCGGCGGTCCTCCACGAACACCTCGGCGAACTCCCCGCCGGTGCGCAGGGCGCCGCCCAGCACGCGCTCGAGTACGTCGTTGTGGATCACGGCAGCTCCGAGGTTGGCCGGGGGAAAGGGGGAAGATTTACTCTACCGCCGTGCCCCTGGAGACCGGCCTCGTCGGGCGCGCCACCCTGTCGGTCGGCGAGAGCGACACGGCCATTGCCATGCGTTCCGGCGCCGTTCCGGTCCTCGCCACCCCCCGGCTGGTCGCCCTCTGCGAACAGGCGGCCTGCCAGGCCGTGGAAGAGCTGCTCGAGGAGGGGCAGACCACGGTGGGTATGCGGGTGCAGTTCGACCACCTGGCTCCCACGGCGGTCGGGGCATCGGTGACGGCGGAGGCGACGCTCGAGCGGGTCGAGGGACGCCGGCTCATCTTCACCGTGTCGGCCAGCGACCCTGGCGGCCTCGTGGGGGCGGGCAAGGTGACCCGGGTGGTGGTGGAGGAGGAGCGCTTTCTGAAGCGCGCCCGCCACTGACCCTCAGGCCAGGTTGGACGACCGGGGGTAGACCGCCTCCGGGTCGGTGATGACGTTCACCAGGTAGGGCACGCCGGCGCCGAGGGCCCGGTCGAGGGCCGGGCCGACCTCGCCGGGGGAGGTGACGGTCTCCCCCGCTCCTCCCAGAGCGCGCACCACCTCGTCGTAGCGGCAGCCGGGCTGCAGGTCGGCGGCCACGTCGTAGCCGTAGAGGTTGCGCATCGGGTGCTTCTCCAGACCCCAGATGCCGTTGTTGCCGACGACCATCACCACCGGCAGCCGGTGCCTGACGAGCGAGTCGACGTCCATGCCGCTGAACCCGAACGCCCCGTCACCGAGCATGGCGACGACCTGGCGGTCCGGGTGGGCCAGCCGGGCCGCCATGAGATAGCCCATCCCGGTGCCCAGGCACCCGTAGGGACCGGGGTCCATCCAGCAGCCGGGCTGATACGAGTCGACGTACTTGCCGGCGAAGGAGACGAAGTCCCCGCCGTCGCAGACGACGACGGCGTCGCGGTCGAGACGCTTGCGCAGCTCCCCGTAGACCCGGGCCGGGTTGATGGGGTCGGCGTCGGATTCGAGATCCGCCACCTCGGCATGGCGGGCGGCGTCCTCCTCGGCCCGCAGGGAGGAGATCCATGGCTCGTGGTCGGCTCGGGCCGCGCCCGCCCCGGCCATGGCCGACAGGACGCCGGCCAGGTCGCCGGCGGGCGACGCCGCCGTCTGGACGTGGGCCGCCCGCTGGTCGGGGGCGTCCACGATGTGGACGACCTTGGCCTCGCCGAAGCGGCCGAACGACAGGCGGAAGTCGAGGGGGGTGCCGACGACGGCCACGGCGTCGGCCCGCTTGAGGGCGGAACGGGTTCGCGAGAACGCCAGCGGGTGGTCGGCCGGCAGACAGCCGCGCCCCAGCCCGTTGACGAAGGTCGGGATGCGCAGCTCCTCCACCAGGGAGGCGAGCTGCGACCATGCGCCGTTCCAGTAGACGTCGGAGCCGGCCACCAGCGCCGGACGCTCGGCCCCGGCCAGGATCTCCGCCGCCCGGCTGATCTCGTCCGGGTCGGCGTCGGGAGCCCGTTGGGACCCGAGCTCGGGCACATCCGCCTCGCCGTGGGCGAACACCACGTCGAGGGGCAGGTCGACGAACACCGGTCCCCGGTGCGGGGTCGTCGCCACGGCCACCGCCTCGGCCATCACCTTGGGCAGCTCAGAGGTGGAGGTGGCCGTCCGGGCCAGCTTGGTGACCGAAGCGACGATCGGAACGTGGTCGAGCTCCTGAAGCGAGCCCGAACCCCACCGGCTCTGCGGGGCCCGGCCCCCCAGGACCACGAGGGGGGAGCCGTTCATCATGGCGGTGGTGATGGCGCTCACCCCGTTGGTGACGCCCGGCCCGGCCGTCAGCACCGCCACCCCGGCCCGGCGGGTCATCTTGGCCATCCCCTCGGCGGCGAAGGTGGCCGTCTGCTCGTGGCGCACGTCGTAGATGGGGACGTCGGCCTTAACGCAGGCGTCGTAGATGGAGAAGATGTGGCCGCCGGAAAGGGTGAAGATCTCCTCGACGCCCGCCGCCAGCAGGGGCGCCAGCGTCAGCTCGCCCCCGTGACCGGTCATCGCCATTTCGGGCCTCCTCGCATGAGCCGCGCCCGCACGCTAACCCCGACCGGTCAGGGGCTCTCGGCCGAGGGAGTGAGCACCGCCACTCCGGCGCGGCGCCGGGTGAGGGTCTCGTAGTGGGCCCAACCCTTGTAGAAGGAGGTGAGTCGGGGCCACAGCGGCTGGCGGCTGTCGGCGTCGAGGAGCTCGGCCCGGGCGCCGAAGCGCCGCCGGCCCACCCGAACCTCCACCTGGGGGTCGGCGGTGAGGTTGTGCCACCAATCGGGGGTCTTGTCGCGCCCCCCGTTGGAGGCCACCACTGCCAGGCGGCCATCCTCGAGAGGCATGTACAGCAGCGGTTTGGTGCGACGCCGCCGCGTTCTGCGTCCCGTGGTGGTGAGCAGGAGAACAGGTCCGCTCCCCGAGCGGTGGCCGACCAGGCCGCGGCTGAGGTCGTACACCCACCGGTGCAGCACGTAGACGGCGGGGCCGATGGTGCGGTCCAGCCGCACCGCGTTCCTCGGCTTCACCGCTACAGGTCGGCGGCCTTCTTCAGCTCTCCCATGGAGACGGCGAAGGCGTCGGCCAGGTCCCAGAGGTCCGGCACCAGCTCGCGACAGGCGATGAGGCCGACGTCGATCTGGTCCATGTAGCTGATCACCGTGATGTTGAGGCCCGCCCCCTCCATGACGGGGCCCAGCGGGGCCAGGGCAACGAGGCGGGCGCCGGCCATGTAGAGCGGGAAGGGCGGCCCCGGCACGTTGGAGATGATCACGTTGTGGATGGGGCGGTGCCGGTCGGCCAGGCGCATCTGCGAGTACGCCCGTGAGGCCCGGGCGAACAGCGCCGGGGTGGCGAACTCCGCCCAGTTGCGCAGGGTGTCGGCGCCCAGGGCGTGGTGCTCCTCCTTGGCCCCCTTGGTGCCCGACGCAATGGCCCGCAGCCGCTCGGCGGGGTGGGCCAGGTCGCTGGCGAGGGAGACGAACATGGCCGACACCTGGTTGGCGCCCTCGGCCCCCTCGGTGCGCACCGAGATGGGGACGACCGAGACGAGGGACTCCTCGGGCAGCTCCCCCCGGCCGGCCAGATAGTGGCGCAGGGCCCCCGAGCATAGGGCGAGCACCACGTCGTTCACCGTGGCGCCGAAGGCGTTCTTGACCGCCTTGATGTCGTCGAGGGACAGGGTCGTTACCGCCACCGAGCGATGGGGGGTGAGGGCGGCGTTGAACGGGGCCCGCGGCGCGGTGAACGGGGCGGCCATCCCCCCCTCCCCTCCCCGGCGACGCTGGACGATGCGCAGCAGGGATCCGACGGTTGCTGGGATGGTCTTGGCCACCAGCGCCGGTCGGGTGGCCATCGAACGAAGGGCGTAGGTGACCAGCTCGAGGTCGGTAGGTATGCGCTCCCCGGCCGTCGCCTCGCCGTCGGTCGTCGCTTCGGACACGGCGGGGGCGTCGGGCTCAAGATCCATCAGGTGCACGAGGACCTCGGCGCCGGTGACGCCGTCGACCATCGAGTGGTGGACCTTGGCCATCACCCCGATGTGGCCTTCCTCGAGCCCCTCGACGACCCACATCTCCCACAGCGGCTTGCCGCGGTCGAGAGGCCGGCTGACGAAGTCACCGGCGAGCTCGGTCAGCTCGCGCATCGTCCCTGGAGCGGGCACCGCCACCCGGCGGAAGTGGTAGTCGAGGTCGAACTCGGGGTCGTCGACGAGCACGGGGTGGTGGAGCCGGAAGGGGACCTCGACCAGGCGCTGGCGGAACATGGGGATGAGGGGAAGGCGGGCCGCCACCAGCTGGCGCACCCGGTCGAAGGAGTAGCCCCCCGGCATGGTGGCGGGGTCGAACACGGCGACCATCGAGACGTGCATGTGCATGGTGGGCGTCTCGGCGTAGACGAAGGCGGCGTCGAGCCCGGTGAGGCGCTTCACGGCATTCCTCCTGGGGTCGTGACGGGCCCGGCCGGGCCCGGTCTCATCCTCCCACGCTGGCCGCCCCGGGCCCCAGCCGGCGTCCCGCTGGTCGAGACAGGGCCGGGGGGACCGTGCACCCCGGGGCGTATGGTGACGGGCCATGGGCGAGCGCTGGAACCACGAGGTGGACGTCCTGGTGGTCGGGTCCGGCGCCGGCGGCATGACCGCCGCTCTGGCCGCCCGCCACCACGGGCTGGACACCCTCGTCATCGAGAAGCTGTCCACCTTCGGGGGGTCGAGCGCACTGTCCGGCGGGGGGGTGTGGATCCCCAACAACCCGGTGAACGTCCGGGCCGGGGTGCCCGACTCGATCGAGAAGGCCCGCACCTACCTGAAGTCGGTGGTGGGTGACCGGGTGCCGGAGGCGAGGATCGAGGCCTTCCTCCAGGCCGGGCCGGCGACCATCGACTTCCTCGAGCGCCACACCCGCCATGTCCGGTTCATGCGGGTCCCCGGGTACTCCGACTACCACCCCGAGGAGCCCGGCGGAGACCCGAACGGCCGCACACTCGAGCCGGTTCCGATAGACGCCCGCCTGCTCGGCGAGGAGGCCGACCGACTCAACAAGTCCAACCTCATGGCGCCCCCCGGGGGCATGTGGATCACCCAGTCCGACTACCGCCGCCTCACCCATGTCATGCGGACCTGGCAGGGCAGGCGCACGGCGCTGAAGGTCGGTGTGCGCACCTTCGTGACCCGGGCCATGGGTCGCAAGATGCTGTCGCTCGGCGCGGCCGGGGCGGCCCGCATGCGGTTGGCCCTGCGCGATGCCGGCATTCCCGTCTGGTTGGACACGCCGTTGCGCGAGCTGATCGTCGAGAACGGCGCCGTGGTGGGCGCCCGGGTCGAGCGAAACGGCGAGAGCCTGGCCGTCCGGGCCCGGCGGGGCGTGTTGCTGGCGGCCGGCGGGTTCGAGCGCAACGAGGAGATGCGCCGCAAGTGGCAGAAGGAGCCGATCAACGGCACCTGGACGTCGGGGAGCGAGGGGAACACGGGCGACGCCATCCAGGCGGGCATGGCCGTGGGGGCCGCCGTCGACCTGATGGACGATGCCTGGTGGGGCCCGTCGATCGAGGCCGGCCCGGCGTCCATCTTCATCCTGGCCGAGCGCAGCCTGCCGGGCGCCATCATCGTCAACAGCGAGGGGCGCCGCTACTTCAACGAGGCGGCCCCCTACGTCAACTTCGTGCACGCCATGTACCGCGGTCACGAGAGCGGGGTCGGCCACATCCCGTCGTTCCTGCTTATCGACGGGCTCTACCGCAGCCGCTACCCGTTCTTCTCCGTGCCGCCCCGCAAGAGCTTCCCCCGCTCGTGGGTCAAGTACGGGATCGTCCACATCCACGAGAGCCTGGAGGAGGTGGCTGCCGACATCGGAGTGCCGATCGAGAACCTTCGTCAGACGGTCGACCGGTACAACGGATTCGCCGCCACCGGCCGCGACCTCGACTTTGGTAAGGGCGACAGCGCCTACGACCGCTACTACGGCGATCCTTCCATCAAGCCCAACCCTTGCCTGGCCCCGTTCGGAGAGCCGCCCTTCTACTCGTTCCGGCTGGTGCCCGGAGACCTCGGCACCAAGGGCGGTCTGGTGTGCGACGAGCACTCGCGGGTGCTCCGGGCCGACGGCAGTCCGATCGCCGGCCTCTACGCCACCGGCAACACCTCGGCCTCGGTGATGGGCAACGAATACCCGGGCGCCGGCGGGACCCTCGGGCCGGCCATGGTCTTCGGCTACATCGCCGCCCGCCACATCGCCGACTCGCAGGTGACCCCGGGGGCGCCCACCCAGGACGCCCCCACCCCGGTGGCGTAGTGGGATCCGTCACCTCGACCGTCCACCCGGACGGGGTCGCCGAGGTCGTGATGGAGAACCCCCCGGTCAACGCCCTCTCGGTGGCCGGCTGGTACGAGGTGGCCGACGCAGTGCGCTCCCTCGGCGAGAACCAGGACGTCCGCGTCGTCGTACTGCGGGCCGAGGGACGGGGCTTCAACGCCGGTGTCGACATCAAGGAGATGCAGGCGACCGAGGGCTTCAGCGCCCTCATCGGCGCCAACCGGGGCTGCTACGCCGCCTTCGCCGCCGTTTACGAGTGCGCGGTGCCGGTCGTGGCGGCCGTCCACGGCTACTGCCTGGGGGGCGGCATCGGCCTGGTGGGCAACGCCGACGTGGTGGTGGCGTCCGAGGACGCCACCTTCGGCCTGCCCGAGGTCGACCGCGGCGCGTTGGGGGCGGCCACCCACCTGGCCCGGCTGGTCCCCCACCACAAGATGCGGGCCATGGTGTACACCTCGGCCACCGCCACCGCCGCCGAGCTGCACCACTACGGCTCGGTGCTGGAGGTCGTACCGGCCGGGCAGCTGCGCGAGGCCGCCCTCCGGGTGGCGTCAGCGATCGCCGCCAAGAACCCCACCGTCATCCGGGCGGCGAAGGAGTCCCTCAACGGGATCGACCCGGTGGACGTCAAGCGCAGCTACCGCTTCGAGCAGGGGTTCACCTTCGAGCTGAACCTGGCCGGGGTGGGCGACGAGGCCCGCGACGCCTTCGTCGAGCGGCGGCGGCAGGACCCGGCCGGCTGAGTGGCGGGGCGGACGGGGTGACCGTCGACAAGCGGGTCACCGAGGAGGAGGTCGCAGCCGAGCTGGCCGACGGCATGACCGTCGGCGTCGGTGGCTGGGGAAGCCGACGCAAGCCCATGTCGATCGTGCGGGCGATCGCCCGCTCGTCGCTCAAGGATCTCACGATCGTCAGCTACGGCGGCCCTGACGTGGGACTGCTGTGTGCGGCGGGCAAGGTGCGCCGGGTGGTGTACGCCTTCGTCTCCCTCGACACCATCCCCCTTGATCCTCACTTCCGGGCGGCCCGCCAGACCGGCGCCGTCGAGGACGAGCCCTGGGACGAAGGGCTGTTCCTCCTCGGGCTGCAGGCGGCCGCCTGGCGGGTTCCGTTCCTGCCCACCCGGGTGGGCCTGGGGTCGGACCTGCCTCGCCTCAACCCGAGGCTCTCCACGGTGGCCTCCCCCTTCGACGGGGAGGAGCTCATAGCGGCGCCCGCCCTGGAGCTCGACGCCGCCATCTGCCACCTCGACCGGGCCGATCAGCGGGGCAACGCCTGCTTCCTGGGAGCGGACCTGTACTTCGACGACCTCTTCCTGCGGGCGGCGGGGCGGCGCTTCATCTCGACCGAGAAGGTCGTGCCCACCGACCAGCTGGTCGCCGAGGCGGGCACCGAGCTGCGGCTGCGGATAAACCGGTCGATGGTCGACGCCGTGGTCGAGCGCCGGGGCGGTGCCCACTTCACCGAATGCCCTCCGGACTACCGGCGAGACGAGAGCTTCCAGGCGGCCTACGCCTCGGCCGCCTCGTCCCCCGAGGCCTGGGCCGACTTCCGGGCCGAGTGGGTGGACGTGGACGAGGCCGACTACCAACGACGGGTGGCGGCCCGGTGAGCGCGGCGCCGACCCGGGCGGAGATCTGCGTCGTCGCCATCGCCGAGTGCTTCCGGGGCGACGGGGAGATCCTGGCCAACCCCATCGGCACCATCCCGATGATCGGTGGCCGGCTGGCCCGGGCCAGCTTCGAGCCGGACCTGCTCATGACCGACGGTGAGGCGCTCCTCATCGCCAACGACGGCGCCTTCGCCTGGCCGGAGGGTCGGGTCGTCGAGTCCTACAACCCGTACCGGGCGATGTTCGACGTGGTCTGGTCCGGCCGGCGCCACGTGATCATGGGCGCCAGTCAGATCGACCGGTTCGGCAACCAGAACTTCGCCGCCATCGGCTCGGACTACGCCCGGCCCAAAGCGCAGCTGCTCGGCTTCCGGGGCGCCCCGGGCAACACCGTCAACGACGCCACCAGCTACTGGGTCCCCCGCCACTCGCCACGGGTCTTCGTGGACCGGGTGGACGTGGTGACCGGGGTCGGATGGGACCGGGCCATGAAGGCCGGGCCTGCCGCCACCCGGTTCTTCGACCTGCGCCGGGTGGTGACCGATCTGGCCGTCCTCGACTGGGAGACCCCGGACCGCAGCATGCGGCTCCGCAGCGTCCACCCTGGGGTGACCGTCGAGCAGGTGCGGGAGGCCACCGGATTCGAGCTGGTCGTGCCGGAGGGGGTGCCCGAGAGCCGGTCCCCCACCCCCGAGGAGCTGCGCCTCATCCGAGACGTCATCGACCCCGAGGGGCGCCGTGAGGAGGAGGTCCCGGGCTAGGAGCGCCGAGGGCCGTCATGTCTCGTTGAGCGGGACCGGGCCCGGGCGCCCGTCGCCCTGAAGGGCTTATCGTTGAGCCGAGCCCCGCCGCGTCAGGCTTGGGGACTAGGGAGCCGACGATGAGTGAGACCTGGGACAGTATCGACCGGTACGTGATCATCTCGGCGGACACCCACGCCGGCGCCGAGCTGCATGAGTACAAGCAGTACCTCGACCCTGAGTGGCACGAAGAGTTCGAGGCGTGGGCCCAGGGGTACTCCAGCCCCTACGACGATCTCGTCGACGCCACGGCGTCACGCAACTGGGACAGCGACTACCGGCGGTCCGAGCTCGAGAAGGACGGCATCTCCGCCGAAGTGGTCTTTCCGAACACCATCCCGCCGTTCTTCAACACCATCCACAGCTTCTCGAGCCTCCCGTGGGAGCGCGACGAGTTCGAACGGCGGGCCGCCGGGCTCAAGGCCCACAACCGGTGGCTGGTGGAGTTCTGCGGCAAGGCGCCCGACCAGCGTCGAGGCCTGATCCAGATCTTCCCTCACGACGTCGACATGGCCGTCGAGGAGATCCGGTGGGCGAAGGAGAGCGGGGTCATCGGAGGCGTGCTGCTCCCCGCCATCCCCGCCAACCACAAGGTCGAGCCGTGGTTCCACACCCGCTACGAGCCGCTGTGGGCGGTGTGCCAGGAGCTCGAACTCCCCGTCCATCAGCACCCGGGCACGGGTGGCCCGGAAGTGGGCGCCGACCAGCCGGCGGCCCCGGCGGTGATGCTGTTCGAGTTCACCTACTGGACCCGCCGGACCCTCGCCCACCTCATGCTGGCCGGCGTCTTCGAGCGCTACCCACGGCTCAAGGCGGTGTGGACCGAGCAGGGCATCAGCTGGGCCGCCCAGGACCTGATGATGCTGGACTACAACGTGGCCAACATGAAGGCCGACGCCGAGAACCGCACGAGCGTCCTGTTCGGCAGCGAGGTGATCCAGTCGCTGTCGCTGAAGCCGAGCGAGTACTTCGCCCGCAACTGCTACCTCGGGGCCAGCTTCCTCAGCCGACTCGAGCTCAAGTTTCTGCCCGCCGTCGGGCCGGACCGGGTGATGTGGGGCACCGACTTCCCTCACGAGGAAGGTACGACCCCGTACAGCCGCGAGGCCCTGCGGGCGACGTTCGCCGACATGTCAGTCGAGCAGACCAGGCGCATCCTGGCCGGCACGGCCGCCGAGGTCTACGGATTCGACCTCGACGCCCTGACCGCCGTGGCCAAGCGGGTGGGCCCTACGGTCGAAGAGATCCACACTCCCCTCACCGAGATTCCGCCGTCGAACTCGCAGGCCTTCATCGGCCTGCCGCTGCCGAAGGCCAGCTGACCTCGCCGACGTGAACCCCACCGATCTGGCGGCGGCCGCCGAGTCCCTGTTCGACGCCCAGGAGAAGCGGGTCCCCGTCGAGCCGCTGACCGACGTCTACGAGGACCTCGACGTGACCGCGGCCTATGAGATCCAACTGGCCAACATCCGGCGCCGGGTCGATGCCGGGGACACCATCCAGGGCCACAAGGTCGGGTTGTCGGCCAAGGCCATGCAGCAGATGCTCGGGGTCAACGAGCCGGACTACGGCCACCTGCTCGAGAGCATGTTCATCTTTGAGTGCGACACCATCGACGTGTCGCGCTTCATCCAGCCCCGAGTGGAGATCGAGGTTGCCTTCGTCCTCGGCCGCTCCCTCGCCGGGCCCGGCGTCACCGTCGCCGACGTCATCCAAGCGACCGACTTCGTGCTGCCCTCACTGGAGATCGTGGACAGCCGGGTGGCCGACTGGCGCATCAAGCTCCCCGACACCATCGCCGACAACGCCTCGTCCGGAGCGGTGGTGCTCGGCGGCTCACCCACCCGGCTCACCGACGTAGACGTCCGGCTCATCGGAGCCACCCTGCGCTCCAACGGCGAGCTGCGCGAGACCGGCGCCTCCGGAGCCGTCCTCGGCAACCCCGTCGTGGCCGTGGCCTGGCTGGCCAACAAGGTGGCCAGCTTCGGGGTCACCCTGGAAGCCGGCCACGTGATCATGCCCGGCAGCTGCACCCGCATGATCCCGGTGAGCGCGGGTGACACCGTGCGCGCCGAGTTCGACCGGCTCGGCCACGTCGCCGTGGCCTTCGCGTAGGAGCCCTAGGAGAAGAGATGCCTACCACCACCGCCGCCATCGTCGGGTCGGGCAACATCGGCACCGACCTCATGTTCAAGCTGTTGCGGTCGGACCTGATCGACCTGCGCTACATGATCGGAATCGACCCCGAAAGCGAGGGCCTCGCCCTCGCCCGGCAAAAGGGGCTGGAGGCCTCCCACGAGGGCGTCGACTGGCTGTTGGCGCGCGACCCCCTGCCAGAGATCGTCTTCGAGGCCACCTCGGCCTATGTCCACGTGCGCAACGCCCCCCGCTACCGCGAGGCGGGCATCCGCGCCGTGGACCTCACCCCCGCCGCCCGGGGTCCCTACGTCATCCCCCCGGTGAACCTGACCCAGCATCTCGACGAGATGAACGTGAACATGGTCACCTGCGGGGGCCAGGCGACCATACCGATGGTTCACGCCGTGTCTCGGGTGGTTCCGGTGCCCTACGCCGAGATCGTGGCCACCGTCGCCTCGCGCTCGGCCGGACCGGGGACCCGGGCCAACATCGACGAGTTCACCCGGACGACAGCGGCGGGCGTCGAGGTCCTCGGAGGGGCGGAACGAGGGAAGGCCATCATCATCCTCAACCCGGCCGAGCCACCCCTCATCATGCGGGACACCATCTTCTGCGCCATCCCCGACGACGCCGACCAGGCCGCCATCGAGGCGTCGGTGGACGACATGGTCGCCGAGGTCCAGGGCTACGTGCCCGGCTACCGGCTGAGGCAACGCCCCCAGTTCGACCCCGCCCCGGCGCCGGGCGGCTACGCCCGGGTCGCCATCTTCATCGAGGTCGAGGGCGCCGGTGACTACCTACCGCCCTACTCCGGCAACCTCGACATCATGACGGCGGCCGCCGCCAAGGTCGGCGAGGAGCTGGCCCGCCACATCACCAGGGTGAACGCCTGATGCCTTACTCCGACCAGCTCGACATCCGCATCACCGACTCGTCGCTGCGCGACGGCTCCCACGCCAAGGCCCACCAGTTCGACGAGTCCATGGTCCGCTCCATCGTCGCCGGCCTGGCCGGCGCGGGCGTACCGGTCATCGAGGTCACCCATGGGGACGGCCTGGGGGGGTCGTCGTTCAACTACGGGTTCTCCCACACCGACGAGCGAACCCTGCTGAAGGCGGCAGTGAAGGAGGCCGGCCGGTCGAAGATCGCCGCCCTCATGCTGCCCGGCGTCGGAACGATGGACGACATCAAAGCCATCGCCGACATCGGAGTGTCGGTGATCCGCATCGCCACCCACTGCACCGAGGCGGACATCTCCATCCAGCACTTCGGCCTCGCCCGCGAGCTCGGCCTCGAGACCGTCGGGTTCCTCATGATGGCCCACTCCCAGCCACCGGAGGCGTTGGCCGGCCAGGCCCGGATCATGGCCGACGCCGGCTGCCAGTGCGTGTACGTGGTGGACTCGGCCGGGGCCCTCGTCCTCGACCAGGCGGCCGACCGGGTGGCGGCCCTGTGCGCCGAGCTGGGCGGTGACGCCCAGGTGGGCTTCCACGGCCACGAGAACCTCGCCCTCGGGGTGGCCAACTCCGTCTATGCCATCCGGGCGGGCGCGGTGCAGATCGACGGGTGCACCCGACGCTTCGGCGCCGGCGCCGGCAACACGCCGACCGAGGCGCTGGCCGCCGTGTGCGAGAAGCTCGGCATTCGCACGGGTGTCGACGTGCTCCGGCTCTTCGACGTGGCCGAGGAGGTGGTCCGGCCCGTGATGGACGCCGAGTGCGCCCTCGACCGGCTGTCCCTCATCATGGGCTACGCCGGCGTGTACTCGTCGTTCCTCCGGCACGCCTACCGGGCCGCCGAGCGCTATGGCGTGTCGGGGGCCGACATCCTCATCGAGTGCGGAGAGCGCCGGTTGGTGGGCGGCCAGGAGGACCAGATCATCGACATCGCCGTCGAGCTGGCGTCACGCAAGTGAGCGGCGGGCAGGTCGGCGTCGCCTTATCGCTTCCGTCGCGCCCGGGGGAGGGCGTTCGGTCGGGGTGGTCGCCGGAGGCCGGGCCCGAGTTGGAGGTGGACCCGGTCCGGTCCGACGAGCTGCACCCGGAGGAGTCGCCCCTGCCGGTGGGGGGCCCGGCCCGGGTGTCAGCCGGAATCGCCTTCGAGCTGTCGGGGGCGGTCGAAGGCCCCGGCTCGGGCCCGGGCGACGTCATGGCCGCCACCCTCGGAGTGGCGCCGGCGCTGATGGTGGAGGTGGAAGGCGGTCCTCGCCGGCTGGTGGTCTCACCCAACATCAGCAGGCCCGAGGGGATCGACCTCGGGTTGGTGGGCGTGCTCGTCGAGCACGACGGCGTTCAGGTCGCCACCGCGGCCGGGGCCGGAGCGCCCCTCGGTCACCCCGCCGCGGCCGTGGCCGGCGCCGCTCGGGCCCTGGCGGCTCAGGGGGGCAGGCTGGGTGAGGGGTTCGTCGTCTTCTCGGGCGCTCTGGCCCCGCCGGTCGCGGCCGGCCCCGGGTCGAACGTGCGGGCCACGTTCGCCTGGCTGGGCAGCGTGGGTGTTCGTCTGCTCTGAGGGGCTGCCGTCGTCCCGGTGGCCGAAACGGGGAAGCGGGCCGGTGACGCCCCCTGTGCAAGCATCGGGCCGATGGGCGGCATCTGCGACGGACGAGTGGCGGTGGTCACCGGCGCCGGCCGGGGCCTCGGCCGGGCCCACGCCCTCGAGCTGGCCCGACAGGGCGCCCTGGTCGTGGTCAACGACATCGGAGTCGAGCTCGACGGCACCGGTCGATCGGAGTCCCCGGCCCATGACGTCGTCGACGAGATCCGGGCCGCCGGCGGCCAGGCGGTCGCCAACCTGGACGACGTGGCCGACTGGGAGGGATCCCAGCGAATCGTCAACGCCGCCGTGGAGTCGTTCGGCCGCATCGACGCGGTAGTGAACAACGCCGGCTTCGTGCGCGACCGGATGTTCGTCAACGCCACCGAAGACGAGTGGGACGCCGTGGTCCGCGTCCACCTGCGGGGCCACTTCGCCGTGTCACGCTGGGCGGCGGCCTACTGGCGTGACCGGTCAAAGGCCGGCGAGGCGGTCGATGCCCGCATCGTGAACACCACGTCGGGGGCCGGTCTGCTCGGGTCGGTCGGCCAGGCCGCCTACTCGGCGGCCAAAGGGGGGATCGCCTCGCTGACCCTCGTCCAGGCGGTCGAGCTGGCCCGCTACGGGATCACCGTCAACGCCATCGCGCCGGCAGCCCGGACCCGGATGACCGAGACCGTGTTCGCCGAGACCATGGCCCCGCCCGAGGAGAGCGGCGCTTTCGACCCGATGGCTCCCGAGAACGTCTCACCGCTCATCGCCTGGCTGGTCTCAGCCGAGTCCGCCGAGGTAACCGGACGGGTCTTCGAGGTCGAAGCGGGCAAGGTCGGCGTGGCCGACGGCTGGCGTCACGGGCCGACCGCCGACAAGGGTGATCGGTGGGACGCGTCGGAGCTGGGGCCGGTGGTGAGAGATCTCATCGGGCGGGCCACGCCCCCCGAGCCGGTCTACGGGGCGACGCCCGCCGGCTCATGAGCCCCGGCGCCGATCTGCCCTGGGAGACCGTCGGGCACCTGGCCCGGTGGGCGTTCGAGCACCACGGGGAGCGCCCCGCCGTCGTCGAGGGGGGCCGCGCCACGACCTACGCCGAGCTGGGCGCCGTGTCGGAGGGGGCGGCCCGCGCCCTGGTGGCGTCGGGCGTGGAGGCCGGGGACCGGGTGGCTCTGTGGGCCCCCAACGGGCTGGAGTGGGTCGCCGCCGCCCTCGGTCTGCAGCTCGCCGGCGGGGTGCTGGTTCCCTTGTCCACCCGTTACCGCACGGCCGAGGCGACCTACATCCTCAACCGGAGTCGGGCCCGGATCCTCGTGACCGTCGGCGAGTTCCTCGGCACCCGCTACCCCGACCTGATCGCCACCCAGGACCTCCCCCACCTCGAGCTCACCGTCGTCACCGGGGCCGGCTCGACCGCCGCCGGCGGTGCCGGCGGGCCGGCGACTTCGGCGGTGACGACCTGGGCCGACTTCCTGCGCCGGGCGGACTCGGCCGACGCGCGGATCGTCGATCGCCGGTTGGCCGCCACCGGCCCCGACGACACCTGCGACCTGATGTTCACCTCCGGCACCACCGGGGCCCCCAAAGGGGTGGTCTCCTGCCATGCCCAGACCCTGCGGGCCTTCCGCCAGTGGGCGACGATCGTCGGCCTCGAACCGGGCGACCGCTACCTGCTCGTCAACCCGATGTCGCACTCGTTCGGGTACAAGGCGGGGATCCTCGCGTCGCTCATGACCGGCGCCACCATGGTTCCGCTGCCGGTGTTCGACGTGGACGCCGTCTTCCGCACCATCCCCACCGAGTCCATCACGGTGCTGCCCGGGCCTCCGACCTTGTACCAGTCGCTGCTCGACCACCCGGGCCGGGCCGGGGCGGACCTGTCGAGCCTCCGCCTGGCGGTGACGGGGGCGGCGGTCATACCCACCGATCTGGTGCGCCGGATGCGGACCGAGCTCGGGTTCGAGACCGTCATCACCGCCTATGGGCTGACCGAGGCCAGCGGTTTCGTCACCGCCTGCCGGCGGGGAGACCCCGACGACGTCATCGCCTCTACCTCCGGTCGGGCCATCGACGGTGTCGAGGTGAAGGTGGTGGACGACTCCGGCGCCGAGGTGCCCCGGGGCACGCCCGGGGAGATCGTGTGCCGGGGCTACAACGTCATGCTCGGCTACTTCGAGGACCCGGAAGCCACGGCCGAGACCATCGACTCCGCCGGTTGGCTCCATACCGGCGACATCGGGACCATGGACGGAGCCGGCAACATCTCGGTGACCGACCGCAAGAAGGACATGTTCATAGTCGGCGGCTTCAACGCCTACCCGGCCGAGATCGAGAACGTGCTGCGGGGCCACCCGGGCGTGGCCCAGGTCGCCGTGGTCGGCGCCCCCGACGGCCGCCTCGGGGAGGTTCCGGTGGCCTTCGTGGTGCCCTCGGCCGACGCGCCGGACTCGCTGCCCGAAGATCTGGTCGTCTGGGCCAAGGAGCAGATGGCCAACTACAAGGTGCCTCGCCACGTCTCGGTGGTCGAGTCGCTTCCCGTCAACGCCAGCGGCAAGGTGCTGAAGACCGAGCTGCGCAAGCTGGCGGCCCCCGGCCGCCCCTAGGAGGCAAGGTGGACCGCTTCATCGGCCGTCGCATCATCGTCACGGGCGCCGGCTCGGGCATGGGCCAGGCCGCGGCCCTGCGGATCCTGCGCGAAGGAGGCACGGTCACCGCCTGCGACCTGTCGGCCGAGGGCTTGGCCGCCACGGCCAAAACGGCCGCCGACGAAGGGAGCTCGGAGCGGCTGACCACCGCCCAGCTCGACGTGGGCGACGAGGCCAGGGTCGGCGAGGTGGTGAGCGACGCCGTCGCCCGCATGGGCGGCCTCGATGTGCTGATCAACGCGGCGGGCGTGCTGCGGGGCTGCCACACCGAGGACTGCACCCTCGAGCTCTGGGAGCAGGTGCTGCGGACCAACCTGACCGGCACGTTCCTCGTCACCCGGGCGGCCCTTCCCGCCCTGCTCGACGGAGGGGGCGCCATCGTCAACTTCGCCTCGGTCGCCGCCTACCACGCCAGCCCGTACGCCGCCGCCTACGCCGCCAGCAAGGGAGGGGTGGCCGCCTTCACCCGGACCGTCGCCCTCGAGTTCGCCAAACGGGGCCTGCGGGCGGTCATCATCGCCCCGGGCGGGGTCGACACGCCGCTGGTCAGCGCCGTCCAGTATCCGGAGGACGCCGACATGAAGCTCCTCCTGCGCGACATGCCGGTCGGTCGGGCCTTTGCCACCCCCGACGAGGTGGCTGGCATCGTGGCCATGGTCGCCTCCGACGAGGGCGCCTACCTGAACGGCACGGTGATCGAGGTCGACGGCGGAGCCCACGCCTGAAGGCCCCGCACCGTTCCCACTGAGCGGGAGCCTCCTGGTGCGCCGCCAGCCGCCCCGGAGTACCGTCGGCTGCGACGTGACCCAGACGCTCGATTTCGACGCCACCAGCAGGAAGGTCGAAGGCAGCTACCGGCTCCACTACCACGAGGCCGGCGCGGGCCCCGCCCTGGTCCTGCTGCACGGCTCCGGCCCCGGCGTCAGCGGTTGGTCGAACTTCAAGGGGAACCTTCCCGTCTTCGCCGGGCAGTTCCGCACCGTCGTCCCCGACATGCCCGGCTTCGGCCGCAGCGAGCCTGTCGAGCTCGACCGGGCCTACCCGAAGGTGGCCGCCGACTCGGTCCGCTTCCTCCTGGACGAGCTCGGCATCGAGCGGGCCCACGTGCTCGGCAACTCCATGGGCGGATACGTCGCCGCCGAGCTGGCGCTGGCCCATCCCGACCGGGTCGACCGCCTCGTCATGATGGGCCCGGGCGGGCTGGCCGTGAACATCTTCTCGCCCGACCCCAGCGAGGGCGCCCGTCGCCTCACCGAGTTCATGATGAACCCCAGCCGCGAGGGGATGGTCGCCTGGGTCGACTGCATGGTGGCCAACAAGAAGGTCGTCGACGACGAGCTCATCGACGAGCGGCTGGCCAACGCCACCCGGCCGGGCGCCATCGACTCGGCCATGGCGATCTTCATGAGCCTGGCCCAGCACCCCGACGACTCCCCCCTGTGGGCCCGGGCCGAGCGGATCAAGCACCCCACTCTCGTCACCTGGGGCCGCGACGACCGGATGCTGCCCTTCGAAGGGGCGGTGTTCGCCTTCCGGCGCCTGCCCAACGCCGAGCTGCACGTCTTCTCCCGCTGCGGCCACTGGGCCCAGGTCGAGCGCAAGGAAGAGTTCGAGAGGGTCGTGGCCGAGTTCCTGACCCGGCCGGCCCAGGACCGCCCGGCCCGGGGCTAGGAGGATCGCCATGCCCATTCGCTCGCTCGGTTACCTGCGCTGGGAGACGCCCCAGGCGGAGGACTGGCGCACCTTCGCCACCGACGTCCTCGGCCTGATGCCGGTCGCCGGCCCTGAGGCCGGCGCCTTGTACTTCCGCTGGGACGAGCGCCCCTACCGGCTGGTGGTGGTGCCCTCCGAGCGCAAGCAGGTGACCATCGGCTTCGAGGTCCGAGACGACCTCGAGCTCGAGGAGACCGCCGCCCGGCTCGAGGAGGCCGGGGTGAAGGCGGCGATGGGAGGCGAGGAGGAGGCCGCCGACCGGCTGGTCTCCGGCTTCCTGCGCTTCGAGGACCCGTCCGGAGCGCCGGTGGAGGTGTTCCACGCCCCGATCCTCGACCACCTGCCGGTCCAGACCCCGTTGGTGAGCGGCTTCGTCACCGGCGAGATGGGGATGGGACACGTGGTGGTGGGCAGCGGCGACGTGCCGGCCGCCGTCGACTTCTACCGTGGGACCCTCGGGTTCAGGCTGCGCAACACCATGCGCATCGACATGGGCGGCCCGGCCAAGACCCCCATGTACTTCCTCGGCTGCAACCCCCGCCACCACACCCTGGGCCTGATCGGCATCCCCTTCCCCGGGCACCTGGTGCACTTCATGGTGGAGGCGGCCAGCCTCGACGACGTGGGCCGGGCCCTGGACCGCTGCACCGATGCCGGGGTGCCCCTGGCCATGTCGCTCGGCCGTCACACCAACGACCACATGGTGTCCTTCTACTGCGTCACCCCCGACGGGGCCATGGTCGAGTTCGGCTGGGGCGGGCTGCACGTCGACGAAGCCACCGAGACGACCTACGAGATCACCAAGGTCAGCTTCTGGGGCCACCGGCCGCCGAAGCGGGGCTGACCACACCTGACTGCGGCCCTCGGCGGTCGCGAGAGGAGCTGAGCGGCGATGGGAACGCTTGACCGGGTGAGGCAGCTGCTTCCGGGCCTGCGGGAGCGCTCGCCGGAGGGTGAGCGCCTGCGCCGCCTACCGGACGACACGGTGAAGGAGCTGCGCGAGACGGGCCTGACCCGCCTGCTGCAGCCCAAGCGCTACGGGGGCGACGAGGCCCACCCGGCCGAGTTCTTCGAAGCGATCCTCGAGATCGCCGGCGCCTGCGGGTCGACCGGCTGGGTGGCGTCGGTCGTGGGCGTGCACCCGTGGCAGATCGCCCACTGGGACGACAAGGCCCAGGCCGAGGTGTGGGGCGAGGACCCCGACACGTGGGTCAGCTCCTCCTATATGCCGGGAGGCAAGCTCGTCCCGTGCGAAGGCGGCTACCGGCTGTCCGGCCGCTGGAGCTTCTCGTCGGGGAGCGACCACTGCCGCTGGGTGATCCTCGGCACCATGGTCGACCGGGGAGAGGGCAACCCGCCCGAGCCCCGCAACAGCCTCATCCCCCGGTCGGACTACGTCATCGAGGACGTCTGGAACACGGTGGGGTTGCGGGGCACCGGAAGCAACGACATCGTCATCGAGGACCTGTTCGTGCCCGAGTACCGCACGCTCAACCTCATCGAGATGTTCGGCTGGAAGTCACCGGGCCTCGCCGTCAACACCTCGCCCCTGTACCGGATGCCCTTCGCCACCCTGTTCTCCTATGCCATCACCGGTCCGATCATCGGCATGGCCGAAGGGATGGTCACCGAGGCCATGGAGCACACCCGCAAGCGGGTGAGCAACGTCTGGGGCAAGGCGCTGGAGGACCCCTACACCGTGGCCGCCCTGGGGGAGGCCTCCCGCGAGGTGGACGCCTGCCGCCTGCAGCTGTTCCGCAACCTCAACGACATGTACGCCACCGTCGAAGGCGGCGGGAAGCTGACGATGGAGCAGCGGGCCCGGGCCCGCAGGGACCAGGTGCTGGCCACCCAGCGCTGCGTGGCGGCCATCGACGACCTGTTCGACCGGGCCGGAGCCCAGGCCATCCTGCTGGCCAAGCCGATGCAGCGCATCTGGCGGGACGCCCATGCCGCCAAGCACCACACCATCAACACCCTGGAGCGGGCGTTGTTCAGCTACGCCTACGTGGCCCTGGGGCAGAACCCCACCGAGACCATGACCTGAACCCCGGTGCCCGGCCCCACCCCGACCGTGTTGCGCGGAAACAGTGTCAGTGGGAAACTATCTCGGTGGCCGGGGGAGCTGTGGCCGGGGGAGCTCTTGCGCAGGACGTCGGGGGTGGGTCCGGCGCGGCCGCCGGTGACCCCGAGACGGTCGGGAAGCTGTTCAACTCGCTGCTGAGGCTGCTGTCGACCTGGACGGCCCGCCCGGTGATGCGGGTCTACATGGCCCGGGCCGGCGCCGACGTCGACCCCGCCCACTTCCAGGTTCTGCGCTACCTGTCGGCCGCCGGCCCGTTGCGGCTGCGCGACCTGGCGGCGGGCACCAACATGACCCCGTCGAACGCCAGCAAGATCGTGTCCGAGCTGGTGAAGGGCGGCCTGGTGAGCCGGCAGGTGCCGGACCACGACCGCCGGGTGACGATGCTGGAAGCGACTTCCGAGGGACGGGCCGCCGTCCGCCAGCTCGACCGGGTCGGGCGCGAGATGCTGGCCGAGAACATGGCGGGATGGTCCGAAGAGGACGTGGCGACCCTCACCCGCCTGCTTTCACGCCTGAGTCAGGACGTCGTGGCGTGGACGTCGGCGATGAACGCCAAGGAGGGATCCGATGCTGGCCGTGCATGAGATGAACGGTGATGAGGCGGAGCGCTCGGTGCGTCCCAACTCGGTTCTCGCCCGGGCGGCGACGATCCTGGACGCCTTCGACGGGAGCACGCCGGTGTTGAGCCTGAGCCAGCTCTCCACCCGCACCGGCCTGCCCAAGTCGACGGTCCACCGCTTCGCCGAGCAGCTGCTCGGGCTGGGCTGGTTCGAGCGGGCCCCGGGCGGCTACCGGGTCGGCATGCGGCTGTTCGAGGTGGGCGGGCTGGCCGAGCGTCACAGCCGGATGCGCGACCGGGCCCTGCCCTACATGCTGCAGCTGTCGGCCACCACCCGGTGCGGGGTGCACCTGGCCGTGCTCGATCACACCGAGATCGTCTATCTCGAGAAGGTTCCCGTACGGGGCCTGAACCTCCCCACCCGCGAGGGCGGCCGCATGCCGGCCTACTGCACGTCGCTCGGCAAGGCCATGCTCGCCTTCGCCGACGAGGACGAGATCGAGCGGGTGATCGCCGCCGGCCTCGACCGGCGGACGCCGTTCACCATCACCGCCCCCGACGCCTTCCGGGCCGACCTGGAGGCCGTCCGCCGGGCCGGGGTGGCCACCGACCGCGAGGAGGCGTGCCGGGGGATCTCCTGCGCCGCCGCCCCCATCCGGGGCTCGGGCCGGGCCATCGGCGCCGTGTCGATCACCGGATTCGCCGGCACCTTCGACTTCCGCACCGCCAGCGCCGCCGTCAAGCGGGCCACCGCGGCCATCTGGTACGACCTGTTCGGCAGCCGCCCGGGCGACGCCGAGTCCTCCTGCCCGACCGCCGGAGTCGCCTGAGCCCGGCCGTGCCCTCAGAGTCGCTCGATGATGGTGACGTTGGCCTGGCCGCCGCCTTCGCACATCGTCTGCAGCCCGTAGCGACCGCCGGTGCGCTCCAGCTCGTTTAGCAGGGTCGTCATCAGGCGGGCGCCGGTGGCGCCCAGGGGATGACCGAGGGAGATGGCGCCCCCGTTTACGTTGACCTTCTCCGGGTCGGCGCCCGTCTCGATGAGCCAGGCGAGCACTACTGAGGCGAACGCCTCGTTGATCTCCACCAGGTCTATCTCGCCGATGGCCATGCCGGTCCTCTCGAGGGCGTGGCGGGTCGCCGGAATGGGCGCGGTGAGCATGTAGACGGGGTCCTCACCCCGCACGGACAGGTGGTGGATGCGGGCCCGGGGCCGCAGGCCGTGCTGTTTCACCGCCTGCTCGCTGGCGATGAGCAGCGCCGCCGAGGCGTCGGAGATCTGCGAGGAGACGGCGGCGGTGACCCGCCCATCGGGGCGGAGGGTGGGCAGGGACCGGATCTTGTCGAAGTCGGGCTCGCGCGGTCCCTCGTCGGCCTCGAGTCCGTTGAGCGGCAGGATCTCGTTGTCGAAGCGTCCCTCGGCCCGGGCCTTCAGGGCCCGCTCGTGGGAACGGACGGCGAACTCCTCCATGTCCTCGCGGCTGATCCCCCACTTCTCGGCGATCATGTCGGCCGAGCGGAACTGGCTGATCTCCTGGCTCCCGTAGCGGGCGACCCATCCCTCCGAGCCGTTGAACGGGTCCTCGTAGCCCAGGCTCTGGCCGAGCGTCATCGCCGAGGCGATGGGGATGGTCGACATCTGCTGCACTCCCCCGGCGACCACCAGGTCCTGCGTGCCCGACATCACCCCTTGGGCGGCGAAATGAATGGCCTGCTGCCCGGAGCCGCACTGCCGGTCGACCGTGGTGCCGGGAACGTGCTCGGGCAGCCCGGCGACGAGGGCGCAGGTCCGGGCGATGTCACCCGCCTGCCCGCCGACGGTGTCCACGCAGCCGAAGACGACGTCGTCGATGGCCGCCGGGTCCACCCCGGTCCGCTCGATCAGCGCTCGAATGCTGTGGGCGCCCAGGTCGGCCGGGTGGACGCTGGAGAGTCCGCCACCCCGCCTTCCGACCGGGGAACGGACGGCGTCGACGATGAAGGCCTCGCTCATGGCCCCGATGCTACGTCCGCCCCGGGATGCCCCCACCGCCGGAGATCCCGCTGACCGGGATCGCCGCCTAGCGTCCCGGTGGCGGCAGCGCCAGGAGCGGGAGGAGGGCGGTGAGCGAGGACCTGTCGGGCCGGGTGGTGGTGGTCACCGGCGGAACCAGAGGAGTGGGCCGCGGCATCGCCTCGAGCTTCGCCCGGGCCGGGGCAACCGTCGTGGTCTGCGGCCGGTCGGCCCCCGACTCCCTACCGGACGGGGTCGCCGGCTTCATCGCCTGCGACGTGCGCGATGCCGAGGCGGTGGCAGCGATGGTGGGGGAGGTCGTGGGCCGCCACCGACGCGTCGACGTGGCCGTCAACAACGCCGGGGGCTCGCCTCCGGTGGAGGCGGCGACCGCCTCCCCCCGGTTCTCAGAGGCCATCATCCGGCTCAACCTCATGGGCGCCCTGCACGTGGCCACGGCGGCCAACCGCGTCATGCAGTCACAGCCTGAGGGCGGCACGGTCATCAACATCTGCAGCCTCAGCGCCCTGCGTCCTTCGCCGAACACCGCCGCCTACGGGGCAGCCAAGGCCGGGCTGTTGAGCCTCACCCAGTCCCTCGCCATGGAGTGGGCGCCCAAGGTCAGGGTGAACGCGGTGACGCCGGGCCCGGTGCGCACCGAGCAGTCGGCCCTCTTCTACGGCGACGAGGCCGGAATCGCTCGGGTGGGGTCCACCATCCCGGCGGGACGACTGGCCGAACCCCGCGACGTCGGCGAGGCGTGTGTCCTGCTGTGCTCCCCGGCGGCGGCCTACATAACCGGCGCCAACCTGCTGGTGCACGGAGGCGGCGAGCGGCCCCCCTACATCGACGCCGCCAACGGCTGACGGGCTCGTTAATCGGCCCCTAACAGAGCCCGCATCGGGCCATCACGTCGCCCCCCGACACTGATGTCGGAAGGGAGGCGACATGAGCGTGGATGACATCACCCTCGAAGCACTGGTCGGCGCAGCCCTGGGCGACACCAGGCGACCGACCGGAACGTTCGTGTGCGAGGCGTGCGGGGCACCGACTGACGAGCGGGTGGGACGCGACCTCATCCGCCTGTGCGGACCGTGCCGACGGCAGCGCCAGCAGATGACGGGACTGGCGTGCGCCGCTCGCCAGTAGTCCCGGTCAAAGCAGCCTGAGGCCCCGCAGGATCGCCAGGGCCGACCCCCCGGCGGCGACGACGAGAACGGCGACCCGCACCGCCCGGGCGGGAACCCGGCGGGCGGCGACGACACCGACCGCGGTTCCGGCCGCCAGCGCCACCGGCAGGACCACCGGGACGGTGGTGACTCCGAGCGACGGTATGCCGACCAGGTTGATGCCCAGGAAGAAGGCCTGGAGGGTGGGGCGGGCGACATCGGCCGGCCAGCCGGCCGTCAGCCCGTAGATGACGACGGGTGGGCCGCCGATGCCCGCCACCACGTTCATGGCGCCGCTGATACCGCCGGCGGTGACGGCCCCGGCCGGTCCGGGTGGCCGGTGCCGCCTCCAGCCCGTTGCCACCAGGAGGGTCGCCGCCAGGCAGACGGCCCCGGCCGCCACCGTCAATACCTGGCGGTCGGCGTGGCGGGCCACCAAGCCGAAGGCGACGGATGCCACGACCGCCGGCGCCAGCAACCGGGCCACCTCGGACCAGCGGACCCGCCGGAGCCCGCCGACCAGAAGGACCAGGTTGAGGGCCGCCGACAGCACCAGGTTCCACTCGACCCCCCGGGGGGCGGCGGCCGCCGCCACCAGGAACGGGGCCGACACGAGGGAGAATCCGAAGCCGGTCACCGCCTGGGCCACGGCGCCGATAGCTACGGCGGCGGCCGCCAGAGCCAGGTGGGGGCTCAGCGCTCAGTCCACCAACGTGATCGTCATGAACGTGTTGTGGGGGCTGGCCGAGTAGTCGCCGAACGGGCCACAGGGCCGGAAGCCCAGGCTCCGGTAGAGGGAGCGGGCGGCGGCGAAGTCGTCACTGGTGCCGGTCTCGAGGCTGAGCCGGCGGTAGCCCTCCTTCCTGGCGTGGCCGAGGACGTGGGCGGCCAGGGCCCGCCCGATGCCACGACGGCGGTGAGCCTGGCTGGTGTGCATCGACTTCAGCTCGGCGTGGCCGGGGTCCAGCCGCTTGAGGGCGACCACCCCGAGGAGCTCGCCGCCGTCTCGGGCGCTGAAGAAGGTGACGTCCGGGCGCACCAACTGGTCGACGTCGAGGGCGAAGGAGTACTCCTCCGGCGTCACGGCTCGGGAGAACGCGAGGTGGGCGCCGAGCAGCTGGCGGACGTCGTCCGCCCGGGGATCGTCGACGCCGATGTCCACCCTAGGGGTGCTGGCTCGACACGCTCACGACCTCGCCGGTCATGTAGGAGGAGTAGCCGCTGGCCAGGAAGACGATGACGTTGGCCACTTCCCACACCTCGGCGGAGCGGCCAAAGACCTCCTCTGCCTCCAGGCGGGCCAGGTCGTCCTCGGAGATGACCTTCGACAGGAAGGGGTGCATGGCCAACGAGGGGGACACGGCGTTGACCCGCACTCCGAACGGGGCCGCCTCCACCGCCGCGCACCGGGTGAGGGCCATGACCCCGGCCTTGGCCGCGGCGTAGTGGGCCTGGCCGGCCTGGGCCCTCCAGCCCAGAACGGAGGCGTTGTTGACGATGACGCCGCCCCCCCGCTCCTGCATATGTACGAGGGCGGCCCGGGTGCAGCGGAACGTGCCGGTGAGGGTCACGTCGAGGACCTTGCCCCACTGCTCGTCGGTCATGTCCACCAGATTGACGGTGCCACCCAGACCAGCGTTGTTGACCACCACGTCGATGCCCCCGCCGAGGGCGTCGGCCGCCTCGGCGAAGAGTCTCCGCACCTGGGCCTCGTGGGTGACGTCACAGGCCACGCCGGGCATGCCCAGCGCTTCGGCCGCCTCGGCCAGCCTCCGCTCGTGGGCGTCGGACAGCACGACTCTCGCCCCCTCCTCCACGAAGCGCCTGGCGGTGGCAAATCCGATTCCCGTGCCGGCCGCCGCCGTCACCACCGCGGTCATGCCGGCGAGAAGGCCGTGGCCCTCGACGTAGGGCGCCCCGCTCACACCGGCTCCTTCGGAGCCACGTCGGCCAGCCGGGCCAGGGTCTCGAGGGCCTCGGCCACGACCCCTTCGATCACCTCGGCCACCGACGGCAACGAGTCGATGGCTCCGACCACCTGGCCGGTGGGCAGAACCCCCGCCTCCGGGCGACCCTGCACCAGGGCGGCCCGGGTCAGCATGGGGGCGTTGGCCGCCATGGCGACCTGGCGCCAGCTGAGATCGCTGTGGCGGCGCATCGCCACACCTTCGCGGACCAGGGCGCCCACCGAGGTGTCGGTGAGGCGGCGCAACCGCCAGGCGTTGGCCGCCGAGCGCATGAAGGCCACCGGGCCCGAGCCTCGCTCCAAGCGGTCGACGAGGCTGGTGCGGATGACGCGCTGCGGGTATCCGTCCACCGCCGTGGTGACCACGGTGTCGGCCAGGCCGGCCTGGAGGTAGCGGGCCTTCACCGCGTCGGGCACCGTGCTCTCGCGGGTCAGCAGGAAGCGGGTGCCCATGGCGATGCCCTCCGCCCCCCACGCCAGGGCGGCGACCAGGCCCCGCCCGTCCTTGAACCCGCCGGCCCCGAGGACGGGGATGTCGACGGCGCCGGTCACGTCGGGCAAGAGGAGGCTGGTGGCGACGGGGCCGGTGTGCCCGCCGCCCTCGTGGCCCTGGGCGATCACGGCGTCCACCCCCCACGCCGCCACCTTCTCGGCATGGCGGCGCGCCGCCACCGTGGGCATGGTGAGCACCCCGCCGTCGCGCAGCGTCTTGACCAGCCGCTCGGTCGGCGCCTGGGCGAAGCTGGCCAGGGCGACCCGCTCGCGCACCAGCAGCTCGACGATGCGGGCGGCGTCGGCGTGGTCGGAGCGGATGTTGACCCCGAAGGGGCGATCGGTCCGATCCTTGACCTCGGCCACGGCCGACGTCAGGGCCTCATACGTCATGGTGGCGGAAGCCAGGATGCCCAGGCCTCCGGCGGCCGAGGTGGCGGCCACCAGCCGGGGACCGGCCACCCATCCCATCCCCGTCTGGACGATCGGATAGCGGACGCCGAACAAGGCGCAGGCCCGGGTGTGCAGCGGCCCCGAAGCCGACTCCGGGGATGGCGAGGTCACGACCAAAGTGTCCCCCAGGGCCGGGTGCGGCGGCCAACGAACGGCGCGCCGGGCGTACCGTTGAGCGGAATCCGGAAGCCCCGCTCGGGCGCCGACGGCGCCCGGGCGTCGCAGGATGGGAGCGGACAAGGAGGGCCATGGACCCGAGCGACCTGGTCGAGATCCACGCCATCGAGCGGCTCAAGTACCGCTACCTGCGCTGCGTCGACCTCAAGCTGTGGGACGACATCGCCGGGTGCTTCACCGACGACGCCACCGCCAGCTACGGAGGGGGCACCGTCGAGCTGAAGGGCAGGGAGGCCATCGTCGAGTACCTGCGCTCCTCGCTGGGGTCGACCGACTTCTTGACCAGCCACAAAGCCCACAACCCCGAGATCGATCTCACCGGCGCCCGCGAGGCTCGGGCCGTGTGGGCGCTCGACGACGTGGTGATCGCCAAGGCCTTCGACATCACCGTCAGGGGCGCCGCCTACTACGACGACCGCTACGTCAAGGTCGGGGACGACTGGTTGATCTCCCACACCGGCTACCGCCGGGTCTACGAGGAGGTCCAACCCCGCTCCGGGGCGGGCGCCCCTTCGCTGACGGCGGACTGGTGGGACACCGACGGCCGCTCGAGCCTGAACGGCTGATGTCGATGCCCACTGACCAGTTCCGGGTGGACGGCCGGGCCGCCATCGTGACCGCCGCCAGCCGGGGCATCGGCGCCGAGTGCGCCGCCACCTTGGCGGCTGCCGGCGCCGACGTGCTCATCGCGGCGCGCGACGAGGACGCCCTCGCCTCGGTGGCGGAACGGGTCCAGGAGCACGGGCGCCGCGCCGTCACCGTGTCGGGTGACCTGACCGACCTGGACCACCTGGTGTCACTGGTGGACCGAGCCGTGTCTGCCTTCGGACGGCTCGACGTTGTCGTGAACAACCTCGGTGGAGCCCTGCCCCGGCCCTTCCTCGACACCAAGGCCCGGCACCTCGAGTCCGCCTTCCACATGAACGTGAGCACGGCCTTCGAGCTCACCCGGGCGGCCACGCCCCACCTGCTCGAGTCCGGTCATGGTTCGGTGGTGAACATCACCTCGGCCATGGGTCGCCTGCGCGACCGGGGCTACAGCGTCTACGCCACCGTCAAGGGCGCCCTGGCCCACCTCACCCGGCAGCTGGCCGCCGACCTCGCTCCCAGGGTGCGGGTCAACGCCGTCGCCCCCGGCTCGGTCGAGACCGAAGCGCTCGGTTCGGTGCTCAACGACGAGATGCGGGCGACCATGATCTCGATGACGCCGATGCGCCGGCTGGGCCGGCCGGAGGACATCGCTCTGGCCGTGCTCTACCTGGCTTCCGATGCCTCGTCGTACATGACCGGCAAGGTGCTGGAGGTCGACGGAGGCATCGAGGCCCCCAACCTGCCCCTGGGGTTGCCGGACCTGTAGGCGGGGTGGACCCTCACGGGGGCCGGTGCTAGTTTCAGAACGCGTTCTAAAAGACGCCGAGGGACGAGAGCCAGGGGGCCGCCGATGATGCGGAACGAGATCTGCGAGATGTTCGGAATCGAGTTCCCGATCTTCGCCTTCACCCACTGTCGCGACGTGGCCGCCGCCGTCAGCCGGGCCGGCGGGATGGGAGTTCTGGGGGCCCTCGCCTTCAGCCCCGAGCAGCTCGAGATCGAGCTGAAGTGGATCGACGAGCACGTGGACGGCCGCCCCTACGGCGTCGACGTGGTCATGCCGGTCAAGAGCGTCGACCGCGACGCCGGTCTCCACGACGAGAAGAACCTCTCCAAGCAGCTGCGCGACATGATCCCCAGCGAGCATTGGGACTACGTCGAGAAGATCCTCTCCGACCACGGCGTCCCCCCGCTGCCGGAGGAGGAGTCCGACGGGAGCCCGCTCAGCGAGGGGGTGCTGGGCTGGACCGAGGCCACCGGCTCGCCGCTGATCGACATCGCCCTCGCCCATCCCATCAGCCTGCTGGCCAGCGCCCTCGGGCCTCCGCCCAAGGAGGCGATCGACCGGGCCCACGCCCAGGGGGTGAAGGTGGCCGCCCTCATCGGCCGGGTCGAGCAGGCGGTTCGCGACGTCCAGCAGGGCGTCGACATCATCATCGCCCAGGGCTACGAGGCCGGGGGCCACACCGGCGAGGTGGCCAGCATGGTGCTGATCCCCGACGTGGTCGACGCGGTGGCGCCCGTGCCGGTCCTCGGAGCCGGTGGGATCGGCAGCGGCCGCCAGATGGCGGCGGCGATGGCCCTCGGCGCCCAGGGCGTCTGGACCGGTTCGATCTGGCTGACCACCAGCGAGTCGAACACCAGCGACATGGTGATGGACAAGCTGATCGGAGCGACCTCGACCGACACCGTCCGCTCGCGGGCGCTCACCGGCAAGCCCGCCCGCCAGCTGCGTACGGCCTGGACCGAGGCCTGGGAGGCGCCCGAGTCGCCGGGCACCCTGCCCATGCCCCTGCAGTTCATCCTGAACTCGCAGGCCATGCGGCGGGTGGCCCGGGTGAACAACAAGGAGCTCACCGGCATGCCGGTCGGTCAGATCGTGAGCCGCATGAACCGGGTGCGCACGTGCAAGGACGTCATCTTCGAGATGGTCGAGGAGTACATCGAGACGGTCACCAACATGGGATCGGTGACGGCCGAGGTCTCCTGATCCCAGCCTCCCCCGGGCTCCAACTCGGGCGGCCCCGGTGACCGACGCCTCCCCCCTTGCGGGCATCCGCGTCGTGGAGCTGTCGACCGGCATCGCCGGCGCTTACGCCACCAAGCTGTTCGCCGACGCCGGCGCCGACGTGATCAAGGTCGAGCCCCCCGGCGGGGATCCCCTGCGCCGCTGGTCATCCTCGGGGTCTCCCCCGCCCGGGGAGGACGGAGCGCTGTTCCGCCACCTGTGCGCGTCGAAGCGATCGGTGGAGGGTGAGCTCGGGGATCCTGCCGTCGAGCGGGCGGTGGCCAGCGCCGATCTGATCGTCCAAGGCCCCGACCCGCTTCTGGCCGGCACCGGCGACCCGGCGCACGACGAGTGGGAACGGAGCCACCCCGGGCTGGTGGTCGTCTCCATCACACCCTTCGGGCGGACCGGGCCGTGGCGCGACCGGCCGGCCAGCGAGTTCACCGTGCAAGCCGAGTGCGGGGCGATCTCCGTCCGCGGCCGACCGGATCAGGCCCCGCTTCAGGCCGGCGGCCACATCGGAGAGTGGGCGGCGGGGGCCTTCGCCGCGCCGGCAGCGCTGGCCGCCCTGCGTCACGCCCGGAGGACCGGGCGGGGCGCGCTCCTCGACCTGTCGGTCGCCGAGGTCACCTGCATCTGCACCAACCTCTTCCTCGACCTCATGTGGGGGCTGTTGGGCCGCCCTCCGGTCGGCGGTCCGGCCCGCATGATCGAGTTCCCCTCGATCGAACCGAGCTCCGACGGTTGGGTGGCGTTCAACACCAACTCCGCCCAGATGTTCGAGGACTTCCTGCTGATGATCGAGCGGCCCGACCTCCAAGGCGACCCCGGGCTGCGCAACGACCCCGCCCGCCGGGTCGAGGTGGAGCGGGCCACCCGGGCCTGGACCACCCAGCGATCGACGGCGGAGATCGTCGAGCTGGCATCTCTGCTCCGGGTGGCGGTGGCGCCGGTCGGCAACGGCGCCAACCTGCTGACCCAGGAGCACCTGGTCGCCCGCAACGTCTTCCGTCCCTCCCCCGACGGGACCTTCACCCAACCGGTCCCGCCCTTCCTCATCGGAGGCCACCGGCTGGTCGGGGCCGGGCCGGCCCCCGCCCTGGGCCAGCACAACGGCGAGGTGGTTGGCGGGCGGGCGGGCGAGCGGCGCGCCGTGGCGGCCGACGCAGCCGACGCTCTGCCTCTGTCGAGCCTGCGGGTCCTCGATCTCACCTGCTGGTGGGCCGGACCGGGCGCCACCCAGCTGCTGGCCGCCCTGGGCGCCGACGTCATCCACGTGGAGTCGGTCCAGCGCATCGACGGCATGCGTCCTGCCGCCACCCTGGTGTTCGCCGATCGGGACCAGTGGTGGGAGTACAGCTCGTTCTTCCTGAACATCAATGTCAACAAGCGGGGTGTCACCCTGAATCTCGACGACCCCCGCGGCCAGGAGCTGGCCCGGCGGCTGGTCTGCTGGGCCGACGTCGTCGTCGAGAACTACACGCCCCGAGTCGTCGAGCAGTTCGGGCTCGACTGGACGGCGGTCCACGACGCCAACCCGCGGGCGGTGATGGTGCGCATGCCTGCCTTCGGCCTCGATGGGCCGTGGCGCGACCACGTCGGCTTCGCCCAGACCATCGAGGCCATGAGCGGCATGGCCTGGGTCACCGGCTACCCGGACGGGCCGCCGGTCATCCCCCGCGGACCGGGCGATCCCATCGGCGCCGTCCACGCCGCCTTCGCCATCCTCGCCGCCCTCGAGACACGGGACCGGACCGGAGAGGGCGAGCTGGTGGAGGCGCCCCTGATCGAGGCGGCGCTGAACGTGGCCGCCGAGCAGGTCGTCGAGTTCAGCGCCTACGGCGAGGTGCTGCAGCGCCGCGGCAACCGGTCTCCGTTCGCCGCCCCCCAGGGCCTCTACCCCTGCGCCGGGGAGGACGCGTGGCTGGCCCTTTCCGTCCGCGACGACATCGAGTGGGATGGGCTGCGCCGGGCCATCGGAGACCCTGAGTGGGCCCGCGACCCGGAGTTGGCCACCCACGAGGGACGGGCCCGGCACCACGACCGTGTCGATTCCGAGCTGTCGGCGTGGAGCACCAGCCGTCGTCTCTCCGAGGCGGTTGACGTCCTGGTCGCCCACGGGGTTCCGGCCGGCGCGGTCGTCGACCACCGCCAAGTGTCGACCCACCCCCACCTGGTCGGCCGAGGATTCTTCGAGACGAGCGAGCACCCGGTGGTGGGCGCCCAGCCCATGTTCGGAATGCCTTTCCGCTGGAGCGGCATCAACCGGTGGATCCGGTCACCGGCGCCGACCCTGGGCCAGCACAACCGGGAGGTGCTAGGCGGCCTTCTTGGCCTGTCCGACGAAGAGATCGCCGCTCTGGAGGCGGATCACGTCATCGGCCAGCGGCCCCTCGGAGTCTGAGCGGAGACCTACCCGGCGTGGCGGTCCATGGCCCCGCTGGGGTGCTGGGCCCGGGCTTCACCCATCGCCAGCTGCCGGAGGCGGGCCCCGGCCACCGTGGCCAAGCCGTCCAGCACCTCGAGCTCGGCCGAGCGGAGGGGGTGCTCGGCCCGCCCCACCACCAGATCGGGGCCCTCCGGGCCCAGAGAGGCGACCCCCACGGTGCGGTCGGCGCTGCCAGGCAGCGAGCCGCACCGCAGACCGGCGCACAGCGCCGCCGTCCAGCGGGGATGGGGCGCCGGCCCGGCCGAGGCCAGCTCGAGGTTGTCCTGGACGACCAGGACCCAGTCCGCCCGGGCCGCTTCGAGAGCGGCCTCCGCCAGGGCGGCCGGCACCGCCGCCGGGTCGCCGGCGTGCTCCAGGGCCCCGACCAGGTCGGCGATCACCCTGACCGGGCTGGGCGGGGCCGACCGGACCCGGCGGCACTCCTCCACGCCGCACCCGTCGACCTGGGCGATCTCGCGCAGCAGAAGCGGTATCAGCTCCTCCGAGGGCAGCTCGACGTCCAGTTCGTCCACCGCCACTCCGCCCTCGCGCTCGAGGACCTCGAGGCCGAGCACGTCCCCGCGCAGCGCCCCGATCCTGCTGGCTACCGCCCCCAGGGCGCCGGGACGGTCAGGCAGCCAAACCCGCAACAGGTATCTCGCCATGACAGGAACGTAACGGGACGACGTGAACGCAACGGGTCGCCTCCGAGAACACCGTGTTAAAGGACCGTCGCAACGCTGTGTCGTGTAGGTCCTTTACCCGGGAGCCGGAACGCGCTTGACTTCGGCATGAGGCACCACAGGGGAATGAAGCGGACAAGCGCCGCGATGCTGACGCTGTCCGCCATCGTGGCATTGGCCCTGAGCTCCTGCGGAGGCAGTTCGAAGACCGCCTCGGGGACCACCTCCACCACGGCAGCCTCGGGCCCGGTGAACGGCGGCACGCTCACCGTCGGTGAGATCTTCGACGCCTTCAGCCTCGACCCCACCAAGATGATCGGCAGCGTCACCGACGGCACCATCGGGCTCACCCTGTACGACCCGCTCACCGACTACGACGCCCAGGGGAACGTCCAGCCGTGGCTGGCCCAGTCCTTGACCACGACCGACCAGCAGACCTGGACCATGAAGCTGCGCCCCGGGGTGACCTTCAGCGACGGGTCACCGTTCAACTCCGCCGCCGTGGTGTTCAACATCAACCGGCACAAGGACCCGGCCAACGGGTCCCGCGAGATCTTCACCGCTCAGCAGATCACGTCGGTCTCGGCCCCGGACGACCTCACCGTCGTGTTCAAGCTGAAGGACCCGTGGTCCGACTTCCCGGGGGCCCTGGCCGGCCCGCTGGGCTTCATGGCGTCGCCCACGGCCATCCAGAAGGAAGGCGCCGACTACGGGAACCACCCCGTCGGCACCGGACCGTTCACCCTGGTCGAGTGGGTGAAGCAGGACCACCTGACCGTGCAGAGGAACCCCCACTACTGGCGGCCCGGCGAGCCCCACCTCGACCAGATCGTCTTCCGACCGATCGTCGACCGCCAGACCAGGGTCGCCAGCGTGGTGAAGGGCGAGACGCAGGTGGGACAGACGATCAACATCGACGACGTGGCCACGGCCCAGGGAGTGGGGTCATCGGTCTCACCCCCCCAACAAAACCTCATTGTGATGAACACCAAGGTGGCGCCGTTCAACGACGTGCGGGTCCGCCAGGCCCTCGCCTACGCCACCGACACCTCGGCGCTCAACAAGGTGGTGTTCGGCGGCCACGGAACCCACACTCCGGCCTTCATCGAGAACGACTCCCCCTACCTGGACCCGTCGGTGAAGTGGCCGAGCTTTGACCCGGCCAAGGCCATCCAGCTGATCAAGTCGTACGAGGCGGAGCACGGTGCGATCTCGTTCACCTATTCGTGCTACACCGATCCCGACCAGATCAAGATGACCGCCCTCCTGCAGCAGATGTGGCAGCAGGTGGGTCTCAAGATCACCACCAAGACCAGCGACCAGCAGACCTTCGTGGTCAGCGTCTTCCTGCACAACTACCAGGTGGCCTGCTTCGGCGGGGCGGCGACCAGCGACCCCGATGCCGCCTACTACCCGATCTTCTTCAGCACCAGCGCCACCAACTGGACCCAGTTCTCCAACCCTCAGCTCGACGCCGCCCTCACCACCGGCCACCAGAGCGCCGACCCCAACGTGCGCCGGACCGCCTACGACACGGCCCAGCAGATCCTGGCCGAACAGGTGCCGGAGTTCGCCACCGTGGCGTCGCCGTGGGGGTGGCTGTTCACCCGGTCGGTCCACGGGCTGGTCGACCTGTCCGACGGCACCTTCTTCCCCTCGGAGGTGTGGCTCTCGCACTGAGGGCAGCCGGTTAGCGTCGGCGCAGTGGAGAAGGTCGTCTATCTGCTGTGGCCCGACGGGCGGCCCGGTGACGCGGACGTGCTCCTCGGCGCCCTACCGGGCCGTCTGGTCGAGGTGGGCGCCCGCGGGGTGCAGATCAACGTGGCCGACCGGGGACCGTCGCCCTTCGCCGTCCGATCGGCGCCGCTGCCGGCCGCGGTGGTGTCGGTGTGGCTCGACACGGCCACTCACGCCTTCCGCCGAGGTGTCGACGAGGAGGTCGGCCAGATCGCGGCCCGGGCCGCGGCGTACCTGGTCACCGAGTCGGAGCCATTGGCCAACACCGCCCATCCCGCGCCGCTCGGCCAGCGCACCCCCGGGCTGGCCCAGATCGCCCTTCTGCGCCGGCCCGAGCAACTGGAACGGGGGGCCTGGCTGCGGGCATGGCAGGACGACCACACCTCGGTCGCCCTGCGGACCCAGAGCACCTTCCGCTACGTGCAGAACGTGGTCGTGCGACCCCTCTCCCCGGACGCCCCGGCCTACGACGGGATCGTGGAGGAATGCTTCCCCGAGGAGGCGGCGTCGGACCTGCACGTCTTCTTCGACAGCGCCGGCGACGAGGCCAGGCTGGCCGAGCACATGGCCACCATGGCCGACAGCTGCGCCCGCTTCATGGACGTGGACCGCGTTGAGGTCTTCTGGACCAGCCAGTACGTGATGTCGGACCCCTTCGCCGACCGGCGGGGCGACCCCTCGACCCGGTGACGGTCAGGCGGCTTTGGCGATGACGTCGTCGGCGTAGCGGCGCAGGGCGTCGAGCTTCTTCTGCAGCGGCTCGGTGTCGGGCCCCTCGCGGTAGGGGTAACGGAAGCCGACGATGGCGTCGGTGACGCCGGCTTCCTCCAGTCGCTTGACCCCGTCGAGGCTGTAGGCCTCGATCGAGGCGGCGAACACCCGGAACGGTTCGGACTCGCGCCCGTACTGCCGGCGCAGCTGGGACAGCCGGGCCAGCATGTCGTCGAGGGACTCGGGGCCGCCTCCGGCGTGCATCCACCCGTCACCTAGCCGGGCGGCCCGGCGCAGCGCCGCCTCGGAGTGACCGCCCATCAAGATGGGCACGGGCCGGTCCGGCGCCGGGCAGATCTTCACCGCCGGCAAGTCGTAGACCGAGCCGTGGTATTCGAAGTAGTCGCCGGACATGACGCCCCGCAGCACCTCCACCGCCTCGTCCATGCGGCGGCCCCGACCCTCCCAGGGCACGGAGCAGACGTCGTAGTCCTCCTTCCACGGGCTGGTTCCCACCCCGAGGATGAGGCGGCCGCCGGTCAGGGCGGCGACGGAGGTGGCCTGCTTGGCCACCAGCAGGGGGTGACGGACCGGAAGTTTCAGCACGAAGGTGGCGAAGGACAGCCGTTCGGTGACCGCCCCCAGGGCCGACACCAGACAGAACGGGTCGATGAACGGCTTGTCCTCGAGGAACTGGCGGGTGCCGTCCGGGTTGTAGGGGTAGACGGAATCGGCGTCGCGGGGATAGCAGATGCTGTCGGCGATGGTCATGGCGTCGTACCCCGCCTCCTCGGCCGCCCGGGCCAGGGGCACGTACAGCGACGGGTCGATCATCGACTCGGCGTAGGTGAACCTCACGACGCTCCTCCCCGCCGGGCCACCGCCCCAGCCGCCGGCTCGCACGATACGAGAACGCGTTCTAGTATAGGGGGCCAGCAAGCCCGCAGCCGGGGAGGGACCATGACCAAGGCCAGCACCAACGGCGCCAGCGAGCATTACACGATCATCTCGGCCGACTGTCACGCCGGGGGCAGCCACGCCACCTACCGCGAGTACCTCGATCCGAAGTTCCACGACGACTTCGACGCCTGGCGGGGCAAGTACAAGAACCCGTTCAAGGACCTCGGTGACCAGCGGCGCTACCGCAACTGGGACAACGAGATGCGCAACAGCCAGCAGGAGGCCGACGGCGTGGTGGGCGAGGTCATCTTCCCCAACACCGTTCCGCCGTTCTTCCCGAGCTTCGTCCTGTTCGCCCCCCCGCCCCAGCCCGACGACTACGAGCACCGCCGGGCCGGCATCCAGGCCCACAACCGGTGGCTGGTCGACTGGTGCGGCGAGTTCCCCGAGCGGCGGGCCGGCATGGGCCAGATCTTCCTCAACGACGTCGACGACGCCATCGAGGACGTCCGCTGGATCAAGGAGCACGGCCTGCGCGGAGGGGTGCTCCTGCCCAACATCCCGCCCGACGTGAAGTGGCTGAAGCCGCTCTACGACCCCGAATACGACCGGCTGTGGGCGGTGTGCCAGGACCTCGACATCCCGGTCCACATCCACGGGGGGACCGGCGCTCCCGACTACGGCAAGTACCCGGTCGCCATGCTGCTCTACATCAACGAGGTGAGCTTCTACTCGCAGCGGCCCTTCGTCCAGCTGCTGCTGTCCGGAGTGTTCGAGCGCTTCCCCCGCCTGAAGTTCGTGATGACCGAGCAGGGCTGCGCCTGGATCCCGCCGCTGCTGGCCAGGCTGGACAAGACCCTCGCCCAGATCCGCAAGACCGGCGCCACCGGTGAGATCCGCTACGGCCCCGACGCCATCCTGCCCAAGTCGGCCACCGAGTACTTCCACCAGAACTGCTGGGTCGGCGTCAGCCAGCCCGGGCCGGACGACGCCTCCGCCCGCTACGAGATCGGCATCGACCGCTTCATGTGGGGCAGCGACTACCCCCACGACGAGGGCACCCACCCCTTCACCCGCGAGCACCTGCGTCAGCTGTTCTGGGACGTCGACCCGGCCGAGATGCGCCAGATCCTCGGGGCCAACGCGGCGAAGCTCTACGACTTCGACCTGAAGGCGCTCCAGCCGCTGGCCGACAAGTTCGGTCCCACGGTCGAGGAGATCTCCCGGCCGCTGGACCGGCTGCCCGACAACCCCAACGAGGCGCTGCTCAAGGCGGCGCCGGTGGGGGCCTCAGCCGGGGCCTGACCGGCCCCGTGGGGCCAAGGGAGGGCTAGGTCGGCTCGGCCCGCAGGATGCCGAGGGCGAAGTACTGGGCGGCGCCCCCGTAGGCCTGGGCCAGGGCCGTGCGGGCCCCGTCCACCTGGTGCTCGCCGGCCTGTCCCCTCACCTGGAGGGCCGCCTCGGCGAAGCGGACCATGCCCGAGGCGCCGATGGCGTTGGTCGACAGCACCCCACCGGAGGGGTTGACGGGGAAGCTGCCGGTGATCTCCGTCTCGCCGCTGTCGACCATCTTCCAGCCCTCACCCGGCCCGGCGATGTCGTGGCCTTCGAGCCACATGGGCTCGTACCAGCTGAACGGCACGTACAGCTCGGCGACATCGATCTGGCTGCGGGGGTCGGTGATGCCCGCCTGCCGGTACAGGTCGTGGGCGCAGTCCACCCCCGCCTGGGGCTTGACCGGGTTGCGCCCGGGGAACTGGGCCAGCTCGCTGCGAACCGACAGGGCCTCCACCCAGGCGGGGGGGCGGGGCGCCCTTCGTCCCCCGGCTTCGTTGGTGAGCACGACGGCGCACGCCCCGTCGGACGACGGGCACGACTCGAGGAACCGGATGGGGTCCCACAGCATCGGGGACTCCTTCACCTTCTCGATGGTGATGTCGGCGATCTTCAGATGGGCGTAGGGGTTCTTGACCGCATTGAGCCGGTCCTTGACCGCCACCTGCCACCCGATGTACTCGGGCGCCCCCGACTGGTGGATGTAGGCCCGCATCCAGGGGGCGAAGGCGCCTCCGGCGCCGATGCCCCCACTGCGGCCCCCGGCCAGGCCCCACTGGGCGTTGCCCTCCGACTGCTTCTCCCACGCCACCGCCAGGACCCGCTCGTGGATGCCGGTGATGATGTGGTGGGCGCCGACCACGAACGTCGAGCCGCCCACGCTGCCGGCGGTGTGCACCCGCAGGAGCGGCTTGCCCGCCGCCCCCAGGGCGTCGGCCAGGAACAGCTCGGGCTGGATGATGCCCTCGAAGGCGTCGGGCGCCTTGCCGATGACCACGGCGTCGATGTCGGCGATGGTGCACTCGGCGTCCTCCAGGGCCCGGTCCACCGCTTCGCGGATCAGCCCGGCGATGGTCACATCGTCGCGGGTCTTCTTGAAGTGCGTCTGACCGATGCCAACGACCGCGCAGCGCTCCATCACTCACCCTCCAGGAGACAGACCAGGTTCTGCTGCAGCAGCTGACCGCCCGTGGCGTGGGCCACGGCCCGGTTGGCCGAGCCGTCGATGATCCGGGCGGCCGCTTCGATGATCCGGATGAGGCCGGCGGCCATCACCGGGTTACCGGCCAGCGGACCGCCGGACGGGTTGATCTCCGTCGCCTCGGGCAGCCCGATCGCCTCGCGCAGGATGATCTCCTGGGGGCTGAAGACGGCGCACAGCTCGGCCACGTCGACCGGCCCGCCGTCGTAGCCGGCCTTGCGGGCGGCCAGGGTGGCGGAGGGCGCCGTGGTCAGGTCGCGCATGCCCGGCTGGTGGGGATCCACTCGGTGGTCGAGGCCGCGGATCCACGCCGGCCGGCTGCAGAGCTGGCGGGCCTTGTCCCCTCTCGCCAGCACGACGGCCGCCGCCCCGTCGGTGATCGGCGGCAGGTCGTGGCGGCGCAGGGGCGAGGAGAAATAGGGCTCGGCCAGCAGGGCGTCGGCGTCGACGTCCCCCTTGAGCTGGGCGTTGGGGTTCGACCGGGCCGCCCGCCGGCTGCGGGCCACCACCTCGGCGAAGTCGCGCTCGGTCGCCTTGCCCGACTCCAGCAGGGCCCGGGCCTGGATGCCGGCCAGAGACGCCGGGTCCACTCCGAGAGGGGCCAGGTAGTAGGGGTCGAGCTGCTGGGGCCACAGCTCGAGGGGGTTGGCCGGCGAGGACTTCCCCGAGCCGAACACCAGGGCGGTGTCGATGTCGCCCTCCTGCAGCCGCACCCACGCCTCGTAGAGGGCCCAGGCCCCGTCGGCCTCGACGTGGGACTCGGCGATCGGCGGCCAGGCGCCGGCCGCTTCGAGGTTCTGTACGAAGGCGAAGGGGCCACCGGTCAGGTAGTCGCAGCTGCCGGCGCAGGTGAAGCCGATCTCGCGCCGGTCGACCCCGGACATCTCGATGGCCTCGGCCACGGTCGGCACCAGCAGCTGGACCTCGCTGCGGGCGTCGTCGCGCACGGACGGAGTCTGGGCGAATCCGATGACGGCGATGTCTGTGGCGGGCATCAGAAGATGTGCTCCATGTACTCCTCGGGGGCCGCGTCCGGCTCTCCGGTGGGCTCGAAGGCCTCCACCACCGAGCCCAGGCCACCCCATCCACGGTTGGAGATGCCCTCGACCGTCCTCTCCCCCTCCGGCTTCCAGACCGCCCGCACCCGCATGCCCATGCGGATCTGCTCGTGGGGGATGCCGACGATGTCCTGCCCCCCGAGGGGGCTGTCAGCGTCGTCGAGCAGCACGGACGCGTACACGAACGGTTCGGTCTCCTTCTGCCCGTAATAGGCGACGGGGGTGATGATGGTGAAGCCGGTGACGATGCCGCGGTCGCGGCACTGGACCTCGTTCTCCGGGCCGGTCGCCACCACGCACAGGGGGCAGTAGCCCTTGGGCGGCACGTAGACCCGGCTGCAGGAGGGGCAGCGGTGGCCGACGATGCGGCCGGCCAGGAGCTCGTCGACGAACCGGTTGAGGGTGGGGGTGAGCTTCTCGTGGTAGGTGAGGGAGACGAGGTGCTCCATCACCAGGTTCTCCTTCTTGTCGCCGGAGGTGGTGGTCATCGCACCGGCTCCCACGCCTCGAGGTCGGTGACGATCCCCTTGGCCTCCTGGCGGAACCGGGGTGCCACCCTCATGCCGGTCGACATGGTCGCCTCGTCGCCTGCGTCCACGGCGTGGACCATGGCGGTGTCGGCACCGTCGGGGCGGATGAGGGCGAAGGCGAAGGGCCGGTCGAGGGGGTGCTTCGGCGTGGGATGGGCCACCCAGGTCCACCCGTCGACGGTCCCCTCGGGGCCGACCTCCACCGTCTCGGTCAGCGCCTCGCCGGTCTCCGGGTCGTACTCGACCGCGGGGAAGAGCACCCGTCCGTCACGGTTGCGGGTGCCGAGCAGTTTGCCGTCACGCAACCCGGTAAGAAAGGCGCCCACGATGGGGCCGACCGTGCGGGTGTAGGGGAACTCCAGCTTGGTCTCGGAAGTCCTCAGCTCGGTCACCCCGGAATCAGAACACATTCTATTTCCGGGTGACAAGTGCCCCACCCGGTCGGCCGCCGGGAGGGGGTCCGGGTGGGCCCCCGGCGGTCAGGGGCGGGGGGCGCCGGCCGTCAACGGGAAATGGCAGGCCACGAATTGCTCGGGGGCGACCGCCCTCATGATGGGCTCCTCCTCGGCGCAGCGGGGTTGGGCCCGGGGGCAGCGGGTCCGGAACCGGCAGCCGCTGGGCGGGTCGACCGGAGACGGGGGCTCGCCGTCCAGGACCTCCTCGTCGCTGGGGCGGACGCTGGGGTCGGGCACCGGAACCGACTCGAGGAGGGCGGCGGTGTACGGGTGGGCCGGGCCGCCGAACACGCTGGCGGCCGGCCCGATCTCGCACAGCTTGCCGAGGTACATGACCGCCACCCGGTCGCTGATGTGACGGACCACCGACAGGTCGTGGGCGATGAACAGCATGGTGGGCCGGTAGCGCTCCCTGAGGTCGAGCAAGAGGTTGAGGATCTGGGCCCGCACCGACACGTCCAGGGACGAGACGGCCTCGTCGCACACCAGCACCTGGGGCTCGAGGACCAGGGCTCGGGCGATCGATATGCGCTGGCACTGCCCGCCCGAGAACTGGCTGGGTCGCCGGTCCCCTACGGCGGCGGGGTCGAGGCCGACGGCCGAAAGAAGCTCGTCGACCCTGGCGTCGATGTCGGGGCGGGATCGGTTCCAGACCCGCATGGGCTCGCCGACGACGCCACGCACCGACCGTCTCGGGTTCAGGGAGGACAGCGGGTCCTGGAACACCATTTGCAGACGGGGACGGACGGCGCGCACCTGGCGGCGTCCGAGGGTGGTCAGGTCCACCCCGTCGAGGAGCACCCGGCCCGACCGAGGCGGGGGCAGCTGCATGACGGCGCGGCCGATGGACGTCTTGCCCGACCCGGACTCCCCCACCAGGCCGAGGGTCTCCCCTTCGAGCACGTCGAAGCTGACGCCGGAGACGGCGTGGACGACCCGGCCGCCCGGGGCGGGGAACTCGACGACGACATCCTCCACCCGCAGCAGGGCGCCGGGGCGGAGGGGTCCGTCCTCCACCGTCGCCGTCGTCACGTCGCCGCTGCCGGAGGCTCCGGGTCCCCCAGCGGAAACCAGCAGGCGAAGCGGTGGCCGTCGGCGCCGGCGAGCGGTGGCTCCTCGGCCCGGCACCGGTCGGCGGCGCGCGGGCAGCGGGGCGCGAACCGGCAACCGGAGGGTGGGTCGACGAGGCTGGGCGGCTGACCCGGGATGGTTGCCAGCCGCTCACCGGGACGGGCGTCGGCCCGGGGGATGGCCTCCAGCAACGCCCGGGTGTAGGGGTGGCGGGTGGCGCTGAACACCGTGGCGGTCGGGCCCTGCTCCACCACCTTGCCGGCGTACATGACCGCCAGGTCGTCCGTGCTGCCGGCCACCACCCCCATGTCGTGGGTGACGAGGATCACGGCCATGTTCCGTTGGCGTCGCAGCCTTCCGAGCAGGCGGAGGATCTGGCTCTGCACGGTCACGTCGAGGGCGGTGGTCGGCTCGTCGGCGAGCAGCAGCGAGGGATCGCAAGCCAGAGCGATGGCGATGGTCACCCGCTGGCGCATGCCGCCCGACAACTGGTGGGGGTAGTCGCGCAGGCGTCGCTCCGGATCGGGGATGCCCACCGCCTCAAGGAGCGCCCGGGCCCGGCGCCGGGCCTCCTGGCGGCCGACACCGAGGTGGTGGCGCATGCCGTCGGTCAGCTGGGTGCCCACCCGCATCACCGGGTTCAGCGACGTCATCGGGTCCTGGAACACCATCCCGATGCGCCTGCCCCTGACGTCACGAATGACGGCCGGGGGCGCTCCGGCCAGCTCGAGTCCCTCGAAGCACACCGTGCCACCGGTCGAGGCGATGGCCCGACGGGGCAGCAGGCCGACGATGGAGCGCAACAGGACCGTCTTGCCGGAACCGGACTCGCCCACCACGCCGAGGCAGCGGCCGGGCTCGACGCCGAGCGAGACGCCGTCCACCGCCCGCAGCGGGCCCTCCGGCGTGGCGAACCAGGTGCGCAGCTCGTGCATCTCGAGCACCGGCGCGGACTGCGCCGTCACCGCCGGCCACCTCGAGCATCGATCATCGACCGCAGACGTTCACCGGCGAGGTTGAGGGCGAAGACCGTGAGGAACATGGCCACCGACGGGAACAGCACGATGAGCGGGTCGGTCTGGATCTCCTGGCGCCCGCCGGCGATGATGTTGCCCCACGTGGGCGTCTGGGGCGGCACGCTCAGCCCCATGAAGCTGAGCGCCCCTTCGGCGACGATGGCGACGGCGGCGGCCAGCAGCCCGAAGGTGAGAAGGCTCGGCAGGATGTTGGGCGCCACCTCGCGCCAGAGCACCCGCCACGAGGACGCGCCGGTGCTCCGGGCGGCCAGCACGAACTCGCGCTGGGCCAGGACGAGAGTGTTGGCCCGGGCCAGGCGCAGGAACACCGGCACGGTGACCACGGCGATGGCGATGATGATGTTCACCAGCGTCTTGCCGAAAAAGGCGGTGATGAACAGCAGCAGGATGAGGGCCGGGAACGAGAGCATGGCATCGGCCACGGTCATCAGCGCCGCCTCGACTTTGCCCCGGAAGTAGCCAGCCACCGCCCCCAGGGGGGCACCGACCGCCAACCCGATCAGGATGGAGAAGAGCCCGACGGCTAGCGACACCCGGGCCCCGTAGATGATGCGCGAGAGCAGGTCGAGTCCCACCGCGTCGGTGCCGAGCCAGTGGTGAGCGCTCGGGCCGGCGGCCAGTGAGGAGAAGTCGCTGATATTCGGGTCGCGCAACGGAAGCAGCGAGGCGGTGGCGGCCAGGACTCCCACCAACGCCAGCCATCCGACGCTCAGCCAGAACACCGGCCCCAGCCGAGCGGAGGCCCTCAGGGAAAGCGTGGCGCTGGGCAGGGAGGGGGCGGCCTCGGCCGCCACCAACAGGTTGGGGTCAGGCTGCTGCGACATGGCGGGTTCGGGGGTCGAGAACGGCGTATAGGAGGTCGACGCCCAGGTTGATGGCGACGTACACCACGACGGTGAAGAGGATCACACCCTGGATCATCACCAGGTCGTGGGCGAAGATGGAGCTCACCAGGAGCATGCCCACGCCGGGTAGGCCGAAGAGAAACTCGACGACCACCGCCCCGCTCATGAGCTGGCCCACGTTGAGCCCGGCCAGAGTGATGAGCGAGAAGGAAGAGGGCCGCAGGGCGTAGCGGAAGAGGATCTGCCAGGTCGGCAGGCCTTTGGCCTCGGCCATGGTGACGTGGTCCTCGCGCAGCGTGGCGATCATGTCGCCCCGCAGAACCCTCGAGTAGATGGCGATCTGCGGCAGAGCGAGGGTGAGAGCCGGCAGGGTCATGGACTCGAGGTTGCCGCCCACGCTGTGGGTTAGGTGGGTGAAGCCCGATATCTGCAGCACGTTCAGCTTCACCGGGAAGACGATGATGAGAAGCAGCCCCAGCACGAAGCTGGGCAGGGCGATGGTGGCGAAACTGAGGCCCGACCACGCCCGGTCCACCAACCCCTCGGCCCGGTAGGCGGTGAGGACCCCGACGGGGACGGCCACCGCCAGGCCGAGCACCTGGGCCAGCAGCATCAGCTCGATGGAGACCGGCAGCCGCTGGGCCAGGGCCGACACCACGCTCTGGCCGGTCTGGTAGGACTGGCCCAGGTCCCCGTGGAAGGCGCGAGCCAGCCAGTGGCCGTAGGCGGAGATGATCGGACGATCGAGGCCGATCTGGTGGCGGAGGAGGGCCACCTCCTGCTGCGACGCCTGAGGGCCCAGGAAGGCTCGAGCCGGATCGCCCGGAAGCACCCGGACCAGGGCGAAGGTGGCGAAGCTGACGAGCAGCAGGACCGGCGCCAGCTCCAACAGCCGGCCCTTTACTTGCTTCAAACGGCCCCCCTTGGGCTACTGCGACGTGATTGCGGATACCAGGGTCCGGCGCCATTACTAACGCGTCCGACCCGGTCCTGCAGGGACGCCCGCCGGTAGTGTCCCGCCCGGCGGCCGCCGGCCGCCGGACCCCGGGAGGCGTGGGATGAAACTCGGTCTGCAGCTCGGCTACTGGGGCGCCCAGCCGCCCGCCGACGCCAGGGACAAGGTTCTCGAAGCCGAGAAGCTGGGCTTCGACACGGTGTTCGCCGCCGAGTCGTGGGGATCCGACGCCTTCACGCCCCTCGCCTGGTGGGGTTCGGAGACCCAGCGCATCCGGCTGGGAACCTCGATCGTGCAGATGTCGGCCCGCACCCCCACGTCGACGGCGATGCACGCTTTGACCCTCGACCACCTGTCCGGCGGCCGGGTGGTGCTCGGCCTCGGCCTCTCCGGCCCCCAGGTGGTGGAGGGCTGGTACGGACAGCCCTTCGGCAAGCCTCTCGCCCGCACCCGCGAGTTCGTGGGGATCGTCCGGCAGGTGATGGAACGCAACGGCCCGGTGACGAGCGCCGGTCCGCACTACCCGCTTCCCTACTCCGGGGCCAACTCCATCGGCATCGGCAAGGCCCTCAAGCCCATCACCCACCCGTTGCGGGCCGACCTGCCGATCTGGCTCGGAAGCGAGGGGCCCAAGAACATCGCCCTGACGGCGGAGATCGCCGACGGCTGGCTTCCCATCTACTACTCGCCCACCGTGGCCGACATGTACAACTCCTGGCTCGACGAGGGCTTCGCCCGTCCCGGCGCCCACAGCAGCCGCGACCGGTTCGAGATCGCCGCCAACTGCCAGGTGGTGGTGACCGACGACGTCGACCGGACGCTCGAAGCCATGCGGCCGATGTTGGCCTTCTACATCGGCGGCATGGGCGCCAAGGAGATGAACTTCCACAAGAACGTCTTCGCCCGCATGGGTTACGAGAAGGAGGCCGACCACATCCAGGACCTGTTCTTCGAGGGCAGACGGGACGAGGCCACCGCCGCCGTCCCCCTCGAAGCGGTCGACGACATCTCCCTCGTCGGCCCGCCCGAGCGGATCCGCGACCGGCTGGCCGCATGGGAGGAGGCGGGCGTCACCATGCTGGTGATCGGGGCCCGCTCCCTGCAGGAGATGCGTGGGGTGGCCGAGGTGATCCTGGAGGCCTGAGCGGCCCCCGCCCGGCTTTGCCACGGTTTGAGAACAGGTTCTATTCTGGCGCGGCTGGGAGCGGCACCGGGGAAGAGGAGCGACCGTGACCGACATCGGATTCTGGCGTCTGGCCCAGAACGACCCGTCGAAGCTCGCCGTGGTGGACCCCGAGGAGAGACAGGTCACCTACGGGGAGCTGCTGGCCGAGTCCAACCGGCTGGTGCACGGCCTGCGCCGCCTCGGCCTAAAGGAGGGCGACGGGATCGTCACGGTGCTGCCGAACGGCATCGACATGTACGCCCTGTACTTCGCCGCCCTGCAGGCCGGCTGGTACATCACCCCGGTCAACTTCCATCTGGCCGGGCCGGAGATCGCCTACATCGCCGAGGACTGCGAGGCCAAGGCCATCGTCGTCCACGAGCGGTTCTCGGAAGCCTGTGAGGCGGCGGCCAAGGAGCTGTCCATCCCCGCCGAGGGCCGTTTCGCCATCGGCGACGTCCCCGGCTTCCGGCCCTACCGCCAGCTGACCGACGGCCAGCCCGAAACGCTGCCGGAGGGCCGGGTGGCGGGCCAGGCCATGCACTACACCTCGGGCACGACCGGCAAGCCCAAAGGGGTGCGGCGGTCCCTGAGCGGCGCCAACCCCGACGAGGTGGCCGGCGGCCTCTCCGGCGTGCTCTTCATGTTCGGGCTCCAGCCCGACGACGGCAACGTGCACATCTGCGGCTCTCCGCTCTACCACACCGCCGTCCTCGTCTTCTCCTCGGCGGCGCTGCATCTCGGGCACCCGGTCGTCCTCATGGACAAGTGGGACCCCGAGGACATGCTGCGCCTGATCGAGAAGTACCGGGTGACCCACAGCCACATGGTTCCCACCCAGTTCCACCGGCTGCTGGCCCTGCCCAACGAAGCCAAGCAGCGCTACGACATCTCGTCGCTGCGTTGCATGATCCACGCCGCCGCCCCCTGCCCTCCCGACATCAAGCGGGCCATGCTCGACTGGTGGGGGCCGGTGATCTACGAGTACTACGCCGCCACCGAGGGCGGAGGGACTCTCGTCACCCCGGAGGAGTGGCTCAAGAAGCCGGGCACCGTCGGGCGCCCCTGGCCGACCTCGGAGATCCGCGTTCTCGACGACGACGGCCGCGACGTGCCCACGGGTGAGACCGGCACCGTCTACATGAAGCTGCCGGCGGCCACCTTCGAGTACTTCAAGGACAAGGAGAAGACCGAGGAGAACCGCCGGGCCGGGTTCTTCACCGTGGGTGACGTCGGCTACCTCGACGAGGACGGCTACCTGTTCCTCTGCGATCGCAAGTCCGACATGATCATCTCGGGCGGGGTCAACATCTATCCGGCCGAGATCGAAGCGGCGTTCCTCACCAACCCGAAGGTCGCCGACGTTGCCGTGTTCGGCATCCCCCATCCGGACTGGGGCGAGGAGATCAAGGCGGTGGTCGAGCCGGCGGCTGGTGCGGAGCCCGGTCCGGAGCTGACCGAGGAGCTGCTGGCCCACTGCCGCGACCGCCTGGGGCGGTTCAAGATCCCGCGCAGCATCGACTACATCGACGAGATGCCGCGTGACCCGAACGGAAAGCTGTACAAGCGCAAGCTGCGCGACCCCTACTGGGTCGGGCGCGACCGGGCCATCTGACCCCCCAGGTGGGGATGGGCCGCTAACAGGAGCCGGGCGGCCCGCTCGAGCTCGTCCCCGACGGTGGACAGCGGCGTGCGCCCGCTGGCCCAGCTGGTGAGGGACGAGTACCAGACGTGCTGCAGCACGGCGATGATGCCTTCGAGCTCGTCGTCGCTGACGCCCACCACGATCGAGCCGGTCATGGCGGTGATGTGTCCCCGCACCTCGGCGGCCGCCGCCGCCACCCCCGGCTCGGCCGAGGCCAACGCCTTCACCAGGGCGGCGGTGAGCACCGGGTGGCGCTCGAGCGCCCGGCAGCCCCGGCGCAGGACGTCTACCAGCCGGTCGGCGGGGGTGGCGCCCCGGGCGGGGACCTGGGCGAGGCGTCCCTGCAGCTGGCCGGACCACTCGACCATGGCCGCGGCCAACAGGTGGTCCTTGGAGCCGAAGTAGCGGTAGATGGTGCCGAGGGCGACCCGGGCCCGGTTCGCCACCTCGCGCATGTTGACCGCCTCGTAGCCGCCTTCCGCTCCGAGCTCCAGGGCGGCCTGGATGACCCGATCGCGGCGGGCGAGCTGCTTGCCGCTCAGGGGGGACCCGTCCATGGTGGTCGTGACCGGCGGGTGCTCGGCACCGTCGGCGCGCGGGATGGCCACCCTGGTTAGCGACCCTTGAAGACCGGCGCCCGCTTCTCCATGAAGGCGCGCGGCCCCTCCTTGGCGTCCTCGCTCATGAAGACCTGCATGCCGATGGCGCTCTCGACCCGCATGGCCTCGTCCTCGGGCAGAGACTCGGTCTCGCGCAGCGCCCGCAGGACGGCCTGGACGGCAACCGGCCCGTTGGCCGCGATCTTCTCGGCGATCTCCAACGCCTGTTCGAGAGCGTGGCCGTCGGGCACCACGTAACCGATGAGACCGATGTCCTTGGCCTCCTGGGCGGTGATGTGGCGACCGGTCAGGAGTATGTCGGCGGCCAGCGTGTAGGGGATCTGACGGCGCAGGCGCACGGTGGAGCCGCCGAGCGGGAAGAGCGACCAGCGCACCTCCGACACCCCGAAGCGGGCGCTCTCGCCGGCCACGCGGATGTCAGTGGCCTGCAGGATCTCGGTGCCCCCGGCGACGGCGGCCCCTTCGACCGCGGCGACCAGGGGCTTGCTGAGACGGAAGCCCTTCAGGAGGGGCTTGATGACGCCCGACGCGATGCCGCTCGCCGGGGACTCGCCTTGCTGCTCGGCCTTGAAGGAGTCCCCGGGATGGGTCTGGGTCATGGCCTTGAGGTCGGCGCCGGCGCAGAAGGCGCCACCGGCGCCGGTGAGGATGGCCACCCTGATGTCGGGGTTGGTGTTGACCTCGTCCCAGGCCTCGCCCATGAGCTGCAACATCTCGCCCGACAGGGCGTTGCGCGCCTCCGGGCGGTTCATGGTGAGGACCAGGGTGTGCCCGACGCGCTCGGTCAGCAGGTGAGGCTCGCTCATCCCGGCAGTAGAACACATTCTATTTTCGGCCGGCAAGCCCGCCCGGTGCCCACACCTCGGCGGGCAGGGCGTCCGAGCCGTGGGCCGCCGCCCCCTCGATGAGGGTGGCCAGCACGGTGGCCCCGGCGGCCGCCTCGGCCGTGTCCGGGAAGCGGTCGAGCACCACCAGATCGGCCGCCGCCCCCGGGCGCAAGGGCCCCGACAGGCCGCACACGCCGGCGGCGGACGTGGTGACGGCGCCCAGCGCTTCGCTCAGACGCACCCGTTCGGGACCGGGCCGGGAGGCGGCCGCGGCCACCATCCCGAGAGGGTCGGGCACCCCCGTGGGAGAGTCCGACCCCGCCGCCACCCGCACCCCCGACGAGACGAACGAGCCCATGCGGTAGAGCCACTCCTGCTCGGGCTCCGACAGCTGACGGCGGTACTTGAGGGCCCGGTCCACCATGAACCGGGGGTTGGTGACTACATCGGCTCCCGAGGACGCCACCGCCGCGACCTGTTCCGGCAGGCACAGGCCGACGTGCTCCAACCGGTCCGGCCACGAAGCGTTCCGGTCACCGGCGAGGGCGAGGGCGGCGCTGAGCTCCTCGACGTCGACGCAGTGGACGGCCACGGGCCACCGGTGGGCCCGGCACTCCTCGATGCCAGCCGCGATCGACCCGCTCGGATCGGCCGGATCCGGCATCACCTTGCCGTGGCCCAGCCGAAAGGGCCCTCCGCCGTCGCCCCCGGAGACGGGGTCGCCCGGTCGGAGGCCGGCCCCCCTCAACAGGCCGACCGAGCCCGAACCCACCATGGCCACGATCCGTTGGGCGACGACGCCGTCGACCGACAGCTCCTCGAGCCGTTCGAGGGCGAGGCGGTCGTTGGTGTGGGTGGCGTCGCCCACCGCCACCAGGCCGGCGGCGGCCATGGCGGCGCTGACCGCCCCGCTGGCCCGCCGCAGCTCCTCCCAGCCCAGGGGCGGAACCAGCCCAGCGAGGACCGCAGCCGGCTCGGCGACGACGCCGGTCGGGCGACCCTCCGCTCCCCTCTCCAGCCGCGGGTCGTCAGTACCCACCTGCCGGAGGGCGGCCCCGTTGAGCAGAGCGGCGTGGCCGGTGGCGTGGTGCACGACCAGGGGCCGATCAGGAACGGCCCGGTCCAGCTCCGCGACGGTCGGCTGGCGGCCCTCGGTGGTGAGGGACTCGTCCCAGCCGTGGGCCCGCAGCCACGCACCCCGCCCGGCGGAACCCCACGCCGATTCGGCGGCGAGCCGGGCCAGGAGGGTCTCCACATCAGGGACACCCGCCAGGTCCACCGACAGGACGCCCGCCGCCGTGGCCAGGAGGTGGACGTGAGGGTCGACGAAACCGGGCAGGACGGCCCACTCGGGCGCCAGCCGGAGAACTCTCTCGCCCGGCGCCGCGGCCCCCTCCGCCAGCACGGCCTGGACCCGGCCGTCGGCCACGACGAGCCCCCCGGCCCAGGGGCGGGAAGGGTCACCGGTCCAGACCCGGCCCACCACGGCCAGCCCGGCGCTCACCGCCCTAGTCGCCGCCGGTGAAGACCGGAAGGAGATTGCGCCGCACCAGCTTGCCGGTGGAGGTGCGGGGGAGCGCATCCATGATGATCACCCGCTCGGGGCGCTTGTAGCCCGGAAGGCGACGGGCGCAGAAGGCCAGCACGTCCTCGGCCGTCAGGCCCGAGCCGGGGCGGGCGACGACGGCGGCGCCGACCCGCTCTCCCCACTCCTCGTCCGGCACCCCGACCACGCCGACGTCGGCGACATCGGGGTGCTCGAACAAGGCGGCCTCGACGTCCTCCGGAGACACGTTCTCGCCGCCCCTGATGATCAACCCGCCGGCCCGACCGCCGAGGAAGAGATAGCCGTCCTCTTCGAGATGACCGAGGTCGCCGGTGTGCAGCCACCCGGCGTCGTCGACGGTCCCCCGGGCCTCGGCGGAGGGCGCGCCCCAGTAGCCGGCCATGGTCCGGGCGGTGCGGATGAGGACCTCGCCGGTCTGGCCGGCCGGAAGGTCGTTGCCATCGTCGCCCACCACCCTCAGCTCGACGTCGTCGACCGGCCGCCCCACCGACGAGAGGCGGCGGGTCTTCGCCTCCACCTCCTCGGGCCCTCCGCTCAACCGGTGATCGTCGGGGCTCAGAACGGCGACGGTCGCGGTGGTCTCGGTCTGGCCGTAGGCGCCGGAGAACGAGACGGTCGACGGAAACGTCTGCAGCGCCCGCAGGATGAGGCTCGGCGGCATGGGCGCGGCCCCGTAGGTGACCAGTTCGAGACTGGAAAGGTCGCGCTTGGCGACGTCGGGGTGGGCCAGGAGGCGGGCCAGCATGGTGGGCACCAGGAAGCCGTGGGTCACCCGGTGTCGCTCGACGGCGTCGAGCCACTCGCCGGCGTCGAACTGCGCCAGCAGGACGGCGGGACGGCCTCCGTAGACGGCGGACAGAAGGGAGGAGATGGCCGCCACGTGATGGAGCGGCGCGGCGACGATCGTCCGGCCCCGGTCGGTCCCGTCGGCGCACTCGGACCGGTTCATGACGTAACCGGTGAGAGCACCGTGGGTCAGCATGACGCCTTTCGGCAATGACGTGGTGCCGCTCGTGTACAGGACCACGGCCACGTCGTCGTCGTCCACGTCGGCCGCCTCGACGACCGGGTCCCGTCGCTCGAGCTCCGCCTGGTAGTCGGGGCCGAACACCGTCACCGGCACGCCGCCGGCCTGAGCGCGCACCAGGTCGGAGTAGCGGCCCTCGGTGAACACGATCCTGGCTTGCGAGTCACCGAGCAGGTGGGCGAGCTCCTCCCCACCCGCCCGGCAGTTCATCGGCACCGCCACCGCTCCGAGCACGGCGGCACCGAAGAGCACCTCGGCGTAGGCCGCCTGGTTGGTCGAGAACACACCCACCCGGTCGCCCCGCCCCACGCCATGGTCGGCGAGAGTGGCGGCCACCCGGCCGGCGGCGTGGCGCAGCTGGCCGTAGGTGCGGGGCTGGCGGCCCAGGAACACCTCCTGCTCCGGCACGATCGACGCCGGGATGTCGAGCAGCATGGCCAGGTTCACGGCGTCCTCCCGGTGGCTGCCGACGCCGGGCGTCGTCGGGGACCGGCCGTAAAATAGAACCTCTTCCGAGGCCGTCCGGCCCCCGACGTCCCGCCAGGCGGCACGGGCCGTGGCCCGACGCCGAGGAGGCGGCCGGGCCGACAGAAGGTGCGGATAGGGTGACCGGCGGAGGGACCGATGGCGAACGACACCGGCAAGAGGTACGGCTGCGAAGAGTGCGGCGGGGAGATCATCGTGACCAAAGGCGGCCAGGGAGAGGTCCGGTGCTGCTCGAAGGTGATGGTCCGCAAGTGACGATCACGCCGGCCAGGGGGTGCCACGTTGCAGATCGGTAAGCGGTACCGGTGCGAGTCGTGTGGCACCGAGGTGCTGGTGACCAAGGCCAGCGACGGGCAGCTGTCCTGTTGCGACTCGGACATGGAGCTCGTCAAGCCGAAGCAGACCGCTTCGGCCGACTAGCCGGCCCCCGCCCGGTCGCCGTGCAGCTGAGCCGGATCCGGGTGGCCAGCCAGGGGCCGGTTGCCGTCCTGACGCTGCCGGGCGGCCCGCTCGACGCCCGCACCATCGTCGAGTTGGACGAGGTCGTCGCCGGCCTGGACGAGGGGGCCGAGACACGGGTCGTCGTGCTCGAAGCGGAGGGCCCCGACTTCTGTAGCGGGACCGAAGCCGGCTCAGACCCCGGGAGCAGCGGAGTCGACCCGCCCCGACGGCTGGCGACAGCTCGAATGCCGATCGTGGCCGCGGTGCGGGGGGCATGCCGGTCCGCCGGGCTGGAGCTCATCCTCGGCGCCGACATGGTCGTGGCCGAAGAAGGATCGGTCTTCGGCCTGTCCGAGCTGGCCGAGGGCCGCCTGACCCGTTGGGGGGGGATCCAGCGGCTGGTACGCGCCCTCGGAGCGCCGACGGCAACCGCCATGGTGCTGCTCGGCCAGGAGATCAGCGCCGGGGACGCCCACCGGCTCGGTCTGGTCCACGAGGTGGCGCCCCCGTCGCGGGCCCGGGCGATCGCCGAGGAGCTGGCCCGACGGGGGCCGCTGGCCCTGGAGTACGCCAAGGAGGCCGTCCGCCGGGGCGCGGAGCTGCCCTTGGCCCACGCCCTCCGGCTGGAAGCCGACTTCAACCACCTGCTGGCCACCTCGGAGGACCGGGCCGAGGGACTGGACGCCTTCTTCGCCAAGCGGCCGCCGCGGTTCAGAGGCAGATGACGGCCGACGGCCCCCTGACCGGGCTGGTCGTCGAGCGGCGGTCGGGCTCGGTCGAAGCGGAGGTCGCCGCCTGGTACCTGGCCGGCTTGGGCGCTGGCGTACGGGCGGCCACACCGTCGGCCTCGCCGTTCGCGGTGGCCGAGACGGTCCGGGCGAGACCCGGCGGCGAGCCCGACGTCGTCCTGGCCGACACCGGCACGACCGGCACCGGCACGACCGGCGCCAGCACGCCGACAGCCGAGCTCGAGGTTGACCCCGACCGCCGCCGGGCCGGCGGTCTGCCGCCGGGCACCTTGCCCTACGCCACCGGTTTGGCCTTGGCCGGTGCCGCCCTGGCCTGCGTCCGTTCCGGTACCCGGGTGTCGGTGAACCCGCTCGACGTGGCCCTGCAGCTCTTCCTCCCCGAGGTCATGGCGGCGTCGTACCGCTCGCCGACCTGGCCGCGACCGCCCGACCCGCTGCCGGCGCCGGGCGGCGGGTGGCTGAACTGCGAGCTGGGCGCGCCGGGCGCCGGCGACGACTTCCGACGCCTGCTCGCCACCCTGCCGGCGGGGGCCGACGCCGGCGAGATCGCCGCCGCCGCTCAGGACTGGCGGCTGCCGGTCTGCGAGTACCTCCCGCGGCGACCGGAAGCAGACGAGCCGGTGGTCCAGCTCGGGGCCGCCTCCTCCCCGTCATCGACCGGGCCCGCCGCTGCCTACCGCCCGGATACGACCCGAGCGGCTCACCAGAGCGGAGCCCCGTTGGCGGGTGTCGTCGTATGCGACCTGACCGCCATGTGGGCCGGACCGCTGGCCACCTGGCTGCTGGGCCGTCTCGGCGCCGAGATTCGCAAGGTCGAGTCGGATGCCCGGCTGGACGGCACCCGGGCCGTGGACGGGCGCGGCATCCACCCCCGGGGCCGCCAACTCCCCCCTGGCGACGACTCGGCCCTGTACAACGCCCTCAACTCGGGCAAGACCCGCTTACCTCTGGACCTCTCCCGCCACGACGACCGCGACCGGCTGTTGGAGGTGATCGCCGACAGCGACGTGGTGATCGACAGCTTCTCGCCCCGCGTCATGCCCAACCTGGCCCTGTCGCCCCGCCACCTTCGTCGGTTCGGGGACCGCCTCGTCACCGCTTCACTGCCCGCCTTCCCCGATGGGCCGCTCCGGCCGTGGGTGGCCTACGGCAACGGCGTCCACGCCATCAGCGGCTTGGGTGATGCCGGAAACGGAACCTACCGGGCTCCTTCGGTGACCTATCCCGACCCGGTCGCCGGCCTCGCCGTATGCGCCGCCGTGCTCGCCGCCCTGGTCGGGCGGGACCGGGGCTCGGCGTGTGGTCATGTCGAGGTGTCTCTACTGGCGGCCATCCGGCCGCTGCTCCGCTTCCCCGCCGAGGCCTGGGCCGCGGCGCCGGCGAGCCGGGGAAGAACGCTGCTGCGCGCCGCCGAGAGCCGCGCAGGCGTGGCGTGGCTGGACGATGGGGCAGGCCGACACCTCTACCCCGTGGGTCCCTTTCGGGGCGGGGCCCTCCCCCTGCCCCTCTCCCCTGCCCCCGGCCTGGCCGCGGTGACGGCATGAGCTCGAACGCCGACCCCCCGCCCCCGGTACGGCTCGAGCTCGACGCAGGGGTGGCGGTGGTGCGGCTCAACCGACCACCGCTCAACATCTACGACCTCGACATGCGAGACGCCCTGATCGAGGCGTTCACGGCCGTGCGCGACATGCCCGCCGCCAGGTGCCTCGTCCTGGCGGCGGAGGGTCCGCACTTCTCGGCCGGCGCCGACCTGCACGAGTTCGGCTCCGCCGAATCGGTGTTCGAGGGCCGCCGTATCCGCTGGCGGCGCGACCCCTGGGGGCCGCTGTTGGAGATGGACAAGCCCTCGGTGGCCGCCCTGCACGGCTACGCCCTCGGAGCCGGTCTCGAGATGGCCCTCCTCTGCGACATCCGGGTGGCCGCACCCGACACCGTCGTCGGGCTGCCGGAGACCAAGCTCGGAATGCTGCCCTCCGCCGGGGGCAGCCAGACCCTCACCCGGGCGGTCGGTCGGGCCCGGGCCCTGCCGGCCGTGCTGCTCGGCGACAACCTGGAGGCAGCCGAAGCTCTCCGGACCGGCGTCGTGCACCAAGTGGTCGACGACGTCGATGGCGTTGCCATCCGGCTCGCTCGTCGCCTGGCCGAGCTCGAGCCCGCAGTGGTGGCAGCAGCCAAGCGGGCGCTGCGGGCCGCGTCAGACCTGCCGCTGGACGCCGGGTTGGAGGCGGAGGCCGGTCTGGCGTCGGCGCTGCGCCGGCGGGGCTGACAGCCCCGGGTGCGACGTTCAGGCCCACTCCACCTCCTCCAGCGGTGGAGTAACTCGCAGAGCCGGGCTCAAGGTGCCCCAGACGGCGAGGGCCACCGCCACCGAGCCGAACACTGCGACTGCCACCCGGGCCGACACCTCCAGCAGGAAGCCGGCTACCAGCGGTCCGAGCGGGCTGAACGAGAGCGACACCAGGCTTCGAGCCGCCTCGGCCCGGCCGAGTAGGCGGTCGGGCGTCATGGCTATCCGGTAGCCGTGCACGACCGAGTCGCTCGAAGGGATGACCAGCGCGGTGGGGATGAGGCTCGCCGCCAGCACGTACGGGCTCGGCCAGGCGAGAAACGCCACGACGGCGGTCGCCGCCCACAGCTCGGTCAGCAGGATCTGGCGGGGGCGCAGCCGGCGCCGGATGACCGCCGACAACAGCGCCCCGGCCAGCACCGACGCGCCGAAGGTCGCCACCAGCCCTCCGACGGCGCCGGCCGCCAACCCGTGACGTCGGGCCACGACAACCAAAGCCAGCAACAACCCCGGCCCGATGAAGTTCCCGGCCCCGAAGGCCAGGGCCGACGTGCGGAGAAAGGGCTGCGACCACAGGAACCGGAACCCCTCCGCCACCCGGCGGCGCAGGGGGGCGGGATCCGCCGCTCGCTCCTGCTGAAAGGGCGTTCGCATGGCCAGCAGGGATGCCGTCGACAGCAGATAGGAGCCGGCGTCCACCAGGAAGGGCAGGGAGCGCGCCAGCCCGAACAGGGCTCCCCCGAGAGGCGGCCCCACCAGCTGGACCGCGGCCCGGCGCCCGCTCTGGGCGGCGGCGGCGGCCGGAAGCTGGGAAGGCGGGACCACCGAGCGCACGGCGCCGGCCTGGGCGGAGGTGAAGATGGCCGTCCCCGCTCCTTCGACCAAGGCGACCACCGCGATGCCCCACAGGACCACACCATGAACCACGAGGGTGACGCCGAGGCCGGCCACCGCGGCCAGGCGCAGCCCGTCGGCGGCGATCATCAACGTTCGGCGGGCCCACCGGTCGGCGGCGGCGCCGGCGGGCAGGGTGCAGGCCACCACACCGGCGGACCTGACGAACCCGACGATTCCAGCGTCGCCGGCGGAGTGGGTGAGGGCCAGCACGAGGAGGGGGTAGGCGATCGACGTCGCCTGGGTGCCGGCGTTGGACAGCAACTGTCCCGACTGGAGGAGAAGGAAGTCGCGGTTGCGGGCCAGGGGTGCTGGGGCTACCGGCTCCACCGGCCCATCCTCGCGTGGAACCGGCGTGGCTTCGGCGGCTCACGGCGTCCCCTACCCGGGCAACCCCATGGCTGGGGCCCGGTGGACCAGCTCCGAGTGGGGCGGAGCCAGGTCCAGTCCGTCGACGTCGTCGAGCAGTCCCGGCGCCGACCCCGGCTGGCCCCTGACCCCGTACTGCCAGACCACCCGGTCGGTGCGGGGGTCGACGACGATCACCCGGTCGTTCGAGTCGTCGGTGGCGATGACATCTCCGTTCGGCAGCGGCAGGGCCAGCGACGGCTTGTTCAGGGCGTCCGGCCCCGCGGGCCGGTAGCGCCACAACAGCCGGCCGGAGCGGTCGAACGTCTCGATCTGGCCCGGGCTCGAATAGTCGACCGTCAGGTAGACACCCGGGGAGACCTCGTTGCTGTCCGACGGGTAGGCCACCCCCGGCGGATGCCACGACCCGTAGATGCGTCCGGCGAGGTCCATCTCGTCGACCCAGTCACCGTTGATCTCGGTGACCAGGTAGTGGCCGTTGCCCATCGGGAACGCCCCGTTCGGGCTGCCGAAGCGGGCCGGCGGGTCGTGCCGGCACGCACTGGTGGTCGTCCCGTAGATGCGGGAGGGCACGTGAGATCGGGGGGCGATCAACAGAAGGCGGCAGTTCTTGATGTCGGCGGTCAGCACGTACCCGTCGGGCAGCACGAGAGCGTCGTCCGGGTTGGAGAGCTGGTTGACCGCCGATCCGGGGGTGCCGGGGGCGCCGTAGCGCCAGACGATCCGCCGGGTACGGATGTCGATCAAGGTGACCACCGAGAACTCCTCCTCGGTGGCGATGATCTGGCGGCCGTCGGGGGTGAAGAAAGCGTCGTCGGGGGTCCGGAACTCGACCCCTGGGGGCAGGTCGCCCGGCTGGGGGAACGTCCAGGTGACCTGGCCCTGCGGATTCACCATCACCAACCGGTCGTTGCCCTCGTCGGCGATGAGTAGGGAGGCGGGAAGGACCGACGGATCCGAGCCGGGGGCGAGGTGGCCGGCGGTGACGGCGGCGGAAGCCGCTGGTTCGGCGACGGGCCGGGTCGCGTCGGGCGACGCGACCGGGGAGCCGCCGCCCCCGAGCTGCAGCCCCACCACCACAACCGCCACCACCAGCGCCGAGACCAAGGCCACAGCCGTGCGCCGCCGCCGCATGGCCAGAGGCTGACGCCCCCGTGACCGGCGGACGGTGCGCCGAAGGTCCTCGGCGCCCGGGCCTTTGGTCCCAAACCCGGCGGTGCGAAGGGATCAGAAGACCGAGGCCGGCGGCGGCGTGTCCTCGGTCGTCTCCTCGAGGGCCCCGGCCGCGAACAGCTTGGCCACCTCGTCGTCTTCCATGCCGAGCAACTCGGCGCAGATCTGCCTGGTGTGCTCGCCGAGGGCGGGCGCCGGTCGGATGATCGGGTCGGCCATGCCGGACGCCCGGAAGGCGGGGCCCTCGAGGACCATCCGGCCGGTGCCGGGCTGGTCGATCTCGCGGATGTAGCCGCGGTGGAGGTGGTGGGGGTCCTCCAGCTCGTCGCTGGCGTACATCATCAACGCCGCCGGCACCCCGTGCGCCTGCAGGGTCTCCATGACCTGGCGGTCGGTCCGTGACGCCGTCCATTCGGTGATGCGGCGGTCGATCTCATCGTGGGCTTGGCGGCGGCCCTCGACCCGGGCGAGCTCGTCCGCCGCCGCCCACTCCGGGTCGCCCATGGCCTGGCGCAGGGCCTCCCAGTCAGCGTCGTGCCGGCAGGTGATGACGCACCAACGCTCCTCGCCCGAGCAGGGGTAGACGCCCCACGGAGCCCCCCGTTCGCTGCGGTTTCCGGCGGGACCGACGGACCCGGGCTCCAGGCTCTCCTTGAGCAGAAGATCAGAGAGCAGGTAGACGACCGTCTCGACCTGGGCGGCCTCGACGTGGCATCCGGCCCCCGTCCGGCTTCGGGCGATCAGGGCGGCCAGGGCCGCGGTGGCGCAGACCCGGCCGACCAGGTGGTCGGGGTAGATGACGAAGGCCCCCGGCGGGGCCTCACTGCCGGGGAAGTTCCAGAGATGGGTGAGGCCGCCCACCGTGCGGGTGCTGGGGCCGTAACCGAGCCAGTCGCTCCACGGTCCCCAGGAGCCGAGCAGCTGGCTACTCACCATCACCAGGCCGGGATTGATGGCCCGCACGTCGTCCCAGCCGAGGCCGATCTCGTCCATGGTGCCGGTCGAGTTGTTTTCGATCATGACGTCGGCGTCGGCTATCAACCGTTTGATCACCCCCATGCCCTCGGCCGTCTTGATGTTCACGCCGAAGCTCCGCTTCGACCGGCTGGAGGAGGCGAAGGACGCGCTCATCTCCGAGCCGGCCACCACCCGGATGAAGTCCGGGTAGGCGCGGCTTTCGATCTTGATGACATCGGCGCCGTACTCGGCGAACATCCGGGCGGCCTCCACCCCAACCCCGCCGTGGCCGAAGTCGAGGACCCGCAGGCCGACGAACGGAAGGCCGGGGGCCGGCGCGCCAGTGGAGCCAGCCGGATCGCCGAGGTCGACCGGCGGCTCGGCCCAGACCTCCTCGCTGTCGTGTTCCCCGACCTGTGGCGCCCGGTGGCGGAAGCCGGCCCGGCGCCCGTCGATCTCGACCACACTGTCGGCCACCGCGCCGGTCACCCCCGGGGCCACCTCCGCCCGCGTGAAGGTGGCCCGCTCGACGAAGTGGTCGGCGGCGAGGACCGCCGGTGGGGGCAGAACCGGCGTCATGACGATGCCCCGGCGCTGAGCCTCGGCCGACAGCTCGACCATGGTCTTGTCGGCGAAGAGCTCGCGGTACATCGGGTCGAGAATGTCCTCCTGGATGCTCATGCGGGCGAGCAGGCCGTCCCAGTGCTCGTCCTGGAGGACGTCGGGCTCGCCCAGCCACGCTCGCATGGCCCGCCAGTGGCGAGGGCTGATGATGACGAGGCGCACCCAGCCGTCGGCGCAGGGATAGAGGGGGTAGACGGGGCCCGCTCCCATCCGCACCTCGCCGTACAGGCCCCCGGCGAACTTGATGGCGCTGGAGTTGGGAAGGCTCCAGTCGGTCGTCTGGGCTGCCGCCTGCATGATCGACAGGTCGATGTGCTGGCCGGCGCCGGTGTGCAACGCCTGCCAGTGACCGGCCAAGGCGGCGAAGGCGCCCACCACCCCGGCGACGTCATAGGCCATCGAGCCCGGCACCATCAGGGGCGGCAGCTCGGGGATGCCCGAGCGGAACAGCATCCCGGAGATGGCGACCATCACCGGGTCGGTCGCTACGTAGTCGCGGTAGGGGCCGGTTTGGCCGAAGTCGGTGGCCGACACCACCACCAGGCGCCCGAACCGCTGGACCAGCTCCGCCGGATCGAGCCCGTGGGCGCCCAGCTCGCCCGGGCGGGTGGTCTCGATGAGGACGTCGGCCCCGCTCAGGAGGTCGAGGAGGCGCTGGCGGCCGGCCTCGGCGGAAAGGTCGGCAGTAATGCCGCGCTTGTTGGCGTTGCGCACGGCGAAGTAGAGGCTGTGCTCGCCGTGGAACGGAGGCAGCCGTCGCGAACGGGCGCCCTCGGGGGGCTCCACCCTCACCACGTCGGCGCCGAGGTCGGCTAGGAGACGCCCGGCGAGCTCGGCCTTCTCGTCGGCCAAGTCCACCACCCGCAGTCCGGCGAGCGGAAGCGGTGCCGCGGGGTCAGGCTCCATTTGCTCCCCGATCAGGACGCGGCGGCGGCCCGCACGCCGGCCTGGAAGCGCACCGGGAGGTGCTTGATGCCGCCGATGAAGTTCGACCGCAGTGGCTGGGCGTCGCCCAGCGACTCGACCTTCGGCACCCGGCGGGTCAGCTCCTCGAAGAACAGCTTCATCTCCATGCGGGCCAGGTTGGCCCCCAGGCAGTGGTGGGGCCCGCCACCACCGAAGGCGATGTGGGGATTGGGGTCGCGGGTGATGTCGAAGCGGAATGGATCCTGGAAGACGTCCTCGTCGCGGTTGGCCGAGACATACCAGATGCTGACCTTGTCGCCCTCCTCGAGCTGATGGCCCTTGTACTCGTGGGCGCGGGTCACGTTGCGCTTGAAGTACATCACCGGCGAGGCCCAGCGAAGGACCTCCTCGATGGCGGAGTCGCTCAGTTGCGGGTTGGCGACCAGCTTGTCGTACTGGTCGGGGTTCTCGAGGAAGGCGTTCATCCCGTGGGCGATGGCGTTGCGGGTGGTCTCGTTGCCGGCCACCGCCAGCAGCATGAAGAACAGGTTGAAGTCCATGTCCGACAGGGCGTCGCCGTCCACGTCAGCCGACAGCAACTTGGTGATGATGTCGTCCTCGGGCTGGGCCCGGCGGACCTCGGCGAGGTTCTGGGCGTACATGAACATCTCGATCTGGGCTTCCTGGGCCTGCTCCTGGGAGACCGAGTACTCGGGGTCCTCGCTGCCGACCATCCGGTTGCTCCAGTCGAACAGCTTGTGGCGGTCGTCCTGGGGCACGCCCATCAGCTCGGCGATCACCTGCAGCGGAAGCTCGGCCGCCACGTCGACCACGAAGTCGACGTCACCCTTGGCGATGGCCTCGTCGATGATCCGGATGGTCATGTCGCGGATGTGCGGCTCGAGCATGCCGATCATCCGAGGGGTGAATCCCCGGTTGACCAGCTTGCGGTAGCGGGTGTGATCCGGCGGGTCCATGGTCAGCATGAGCCGGCCGCCGTCGCCGAAGTCGGGCGGGATCAGCTCCTCTTCGAGGCCGATAACGCCGCCCCGTGACTGTTCAGAGGAGTAGGTCTTGCCGTCGCGGCCGATGGCGGTGACGTCGTCGTGCTTGCTGAACACCCAGAACCCGGGGCCGTTGGGCTCCGGGTGCCGGTAGATGGGGGCGTTCTTGCGCAGCCAGGTGAACCACTCATGGGGGATGCCCTGGCTGAACCGGTCGCGGTCCAGCAGATTGATGTCGCTGAGCTCCATGATCAGGTCTCCTCCTGCGTAGCGGGTGTCACGGGTTGTGTCCTCATCGGGCGCCGGCCAGTGACCGGGGGTGGTTGCGGGCCAGGGCGGCGTCGAGCGCCTCAGCGTCGGCGGTGGTGAGCCGTCGGTATCCGTCCTGGCGGCCCGGCCGCCACCAGATCGGGTCATCACCGGTCCAGCGCTCGGCGGCCAGCTGGCGCTTCAGGACCTTGTTGGTCTCGGTCTGGGGCAGGGCCTCAGAGACCCGGACGAAGCGGGGAGCCCACTTGGCGCCGAGGTCGGCTTGGGCGGCCAGGAACTCGCCGAAGCCGGCGGGGTCGAAGCGGGCGCCGGGAACCAAGGCCAGGGCCGCCATCACCTCGTCTCCGACGTCGGTTGCCGGCACGGCGTAGACCGCGGCCAGGACGACGTCAGGGTGACGCATCAGGATGCGCTCCACCGGGGCGGCGGTGAAGTTCTCGCCGTCCACCCGGAGCCGCTCGATGGTCCGCCCGGCGAAGTAGTAGAAGCCTTCTTCGTCGGCGAAGGCCAAGTCACCGCTCCAGTACCAGCCGCGGCGCATCCGTTCGGCGTCGGCCTCGTCGTCGCGGTAGTAGCCCTCGAATGAACCGGCGCCCGCCGTGTTCACCAGCTCCCCGATGGCCTCCTCGGCGTTGAGCAGCTCACCGGACGGCGAGAAGCGCGCCGGCGGGCACGGGCTCATGGTGTCGGGGTCGAGGATCTGGACCCCGGGGGCGGGGCGACCGAGCGCCCCTTCGGGGGTGTCCGGCGTCCGGCTCACGATGACGCCGCCCTCGGTCGAGCCGAACCCGTCGACGACGGTGCACCCGAACCGGTCGGCGAACCGCTTGACATCGCGGTCGGCGCCCTCGTTGCCGAAGGCGATGCGCAGCGGGTTGTCGCCGTCGTCGGGACGGGCCTCGGTGGCCAGGATGTAGCTGAGCGGCTTGCCCACGTAGTTGAAGTAGGTGACGCCGTAACGGCGCACGTCGGGAAGGAAGCCCGACGCCGAGAACCGCCGGCGCAGCACCATGGTGGCGCCCGCGGCCAGAGCCGGGCCCCACCCGGCCATCATGGCGTTGGAGTGGAACAGCGGCATGGCCAGGTAACACACGTCGTCGGCAGCCAGGCCGAACCGCTCCGACAGGTTGACCCCGGGGAATCCGATCTTGCGCTGGGTGCAGCGCACCGCCTTCGGGGCGCCGCTCGTCCCCGAGGTGAAGATCAGCATCATGAGCTCGTCCGGGTCGCGCTCCTGGTCCGGGATCGGGGCATCGGCGAAGGCGGCCAGGGTCGGGCCGAACTCCTCGGAGTCGATGTCGATGATCCGGTCGGCACCGAAGGGCAGCTCCAGCCCCTCGAGGAGGGGGCGGTGCCGGGCCTCCGTCACGATCAGCTGGCAGTCGGTGTGGGAGACCGAGGCGGCCAGCTCCGCGCCCCGGAAGGTCGGGTTGAGGCCCACCACCACCAGGTCGGAGAGGGCGGCCGCTCCGAGGAGGAAGGAGAACTCAGGGACGTTGTCGAGCAGCACCCCGACGTGGAAAGGGCCGGGCCGGCGGAGCGTCTCGAGCCAGGCGGCACGGGATGCGCTGGCCTGCACGTGCTCGGACCAGTTCCAGGCCCGCTCCTCGAACCGCAGGCCGGGGCGGGGATCCTGGCGCCGGGCCAGCAGGAGGGAGGCGACAGTCACGTCCTCGCTGGCGGGCCCCGTCACCTCAGGCGGGCTCCGATGCCAGCGCCTCGCCGATCCTGAGCAACTGCTCGGTGGCTCCGCCCAGCATGAACTCCACCTGCTTGGCCCACACGAAGCGGCGGTGGATCGGGTACTCGTTGGCCACGCCCATCCCACCGTGGAGGTGGACGGCGGCGTGGGCCACCCGGTGACCGGCCTCGGCCGCCCAGAACTTCGCCACCTCCACGTCCACCGCCGCCGGCAGCCCCTCCGAGAGCCTCCACGCCGCCTGCCAGAGGGTGAGCCGCACCCCTTCCACGTCGATGTAGCAGTCGGCGCAGCGGTGGCCCACGGCCTGGAAGGTGGCGATCGGACGCTCGAACTGGACGCGGGTCTTGGTGTATTCGGCCGTCTCGGCCAGCGCCTGCTCGGTGATGCCCAGCTGCATGGCGCACAGGCCGATGGTGGCTCGCTGGTCGATCCACTCCACGATCCGGGGGCCGTCCTCCACGCTGCCGAGCACGGCGTCGTCGGGGACTACGCACCCCGACAGCTCGAGATACCCGGCCGAGTCGCGGTTGGTCGTGCGCTGTCGGGTGAGGGTCACCCCTTCGGCACCCGGCTCGACCAGGAAGACGGCCACTCCGCCGTCGACCCGGGCGGGGACGAGGAAGAGATCGGCCAGGGGGCCGGCGGGCACGGCCGTCTTCACGCCCTGGAGCCGCCAGCCACCGTCGGCCCTGGTGGCCGTGGTGGAGGGGGCCGCCGGGTTGTGGTGGACCGGGTCGGCCAGGGCCCCGGTGAGGATGGCGCGGCCCTCGGCGGCGGGCTCGACCCAGCGCCGCTTCTGCTCCTCCGAGCCGAACTCGGCGATGGGTGCGGCTCCCATGACGATCGATGCCAGCACCGGCACCGGGGCGATGGCCCGGCCCACCTCCTCCAGCACCAGGCACTGCTCGACGACCCCGTAGCCGCCACCCCCCACGTCGGCGGGCAGGGCGATGGCCAGCAGCCCGGCCTTGGCCAGCTCGTCCCAGACGCCCCGGTCGAAGCGGTCGGGGGCGGCCTCGACCTCCTTCAGCAGGTCGACGGTGACCCGGTCGGAGAGGATGCGCCGGGCCAGCCCGGCGATCTCCTGCTGCTCCTCGGTGAAGCTGAAGTCCATGTCGAATGGTCCTTACTCGGCGGGGCGGGCTCGGCGGCTCAGCGGGGGGCGCGGGGCATGCCCAGGGCGACCATCGAGATGATGTCGCGCTGGATCTCGTTGGTGCCGCCGCCGAAAGTCAGGATGAGCGCCGAGCGGTACATCCGCTCGATCCGGCCCCGGACCTTCGCCCCTGGCGAGTCACCGGTGACGTAGGCCTCCTCGCCCAGGCACTCCATCAAGAGCCGGTAGGCCTCGGTGTAGAACTCGGTGCCGAACACCTTGGTGGCGGAGGCGTCGGCGGGGCTCACCCCCTTGTCCACACCCCAGGCGATCTTCCAGTTGATCAGCTTGAGGTATTCGACCTTGGCGTGAACCCGGGCCAGGTTGAGGCGCACCCATTCCTGGTCGATGACCCGGCGCCCGTCTCCCGTCTTGGTCTGCTGGGCCCAGCGCCGCACGTCGGCCAGGGCGCTTTGGACCCCGGCCGCCGAGCACAGGGCCACCCGCTCGCGGTTGAGCTGGCCGGTGATCAACGACCAGCCGTTGTTCTCCCCCCCGACGAGGGCCGTCGCCGGCACCCGGACGTCCTCGTAGAAGGTCTGGCTGGTCGTGGTTCCGGTGACGGTGGGGACCGGCGACCAGCTGAAGCCCGGCGTGTCGGTCGGCACGAGGAAGACCGACAGCCCCTTGTGGCGGGGGGCGTCGGGATCGGTGCGAGCGGCCAACCACACGTAGTCGGCGTACTGGATGAGGCTGGTCCACATCTTCTGGCCGTTGATGACGTACTCGTCGCCGTCACGCACCGCCCTGGTCTTGAGGGCCGCCAGGTCGGTGCCGGCGTCGGGCTCGGAGTAGCCGATGGAGAAGTGCAGGTCGCCGGCCAGGATGCGGGGCAGGAAGGCCGCCTTCTGCTCGTCGGTCCCCCACTGCATGATGGTGGGCCCGACGGTGTTGATGGTGAGGAACGGCACCGGGGCGCCGGCGGTGGATGCCTCGTCCGTGAAGATCAGCTGCTCGAGCATCGAGCGGTTCTGGCCGCCGTACTCCTCCGGCCAGCCGATTCCGAGCCAGCCGTCCTGGCCCATCTGACGCACCAGGTCGCGGTAGAGGTTGCCCCCGCCGTACTCGCCCTCACCCCGGTTGAGCTGGCTCTGGACCTCGTCGGTCATCAGCTCGGCGAAGTAGCGGCGGAGCTCGCGGCGGAGCTCCTCCTGCGCCTCGGTGTAGGCGATGTGCACGGCCCCTCCGTTAACCCGGTGACCAGCCGGGGCAAGTGAAACGCGTTCTGAATTTCTAGCCGAGGGCGCCTCGGATTGTCGAGCAGGCCGAACCGCCTGGTGGGACGGTTGGGCTCAGTCCTCGAGGGAGATGGCCCCCATCGGGCAGGAGGCCACCGCCTGCTCCACGCCGGCCCGCAGCTCCTCCGGGGGGTCCTCCTGGAGGAGATAGAGCTTGTCGTCGTCTCGGACCTCGAACACCTCCGGAACAAGGCTCATGCAAACGGCGTTGCTCTCGCACCGCTCGAAGTCGACAACCACCCTCATGGTGCTCCTCCTTGTCAGTCCCAACGAGTCCGATCCGGCGAGCCCGGCGCCTCGGGCGGGGAGCCTCAGGCCACCGCCTTCGCCCGGCGCAGGGCCTCCACCCCGGCCCGGTCGAGCCCCGTCCACTCTGCCAGCACCTCGTCAGTGTGCCCGCCTACCACCGGCGGCGGCCGGCGCACCCGACCCGGGGTGGCCGACAGGCGAGGGGCGGGGGCCGGCTGCAGGACCCCGGCCACCTCGACATAGGCCGACCGGGCCGCCCCGTGAGGATGGTGCTCCACCTCGTCGAGGTCGAGCACCGGGGTTACGCAGGCGTCGGTCCCCTCGAAGCGCCGGCACCACTCGTCGCGGGTGTGCTGGCGGAAGAGCTCGGCGAAACGGCGCTTGGTGTCGGGCCACGACCCCCGCTCCATCTGCGGGGGCAGGGACGCCGGGTCGATGCCCAGCCCGCTCAGCAGCTCGGCGTAGAACTGCGGCTCGATCGCCCCCACCGCCACCCAGCGGCCGTCGGCCGTCTCGTAGGCGTCGTAGAAGGGCGCACCGGAGTCGAGCATGTTGGTTCCTCTGTCCTTCCAACCCCGGCCCGGCCCTCCCCCGCCGAAGAAGGCGGCCATCAGCAGCGAGGCGCCGTCGACCATGGCGGCGTCGACCACCTGGCCCCGGCCGGTGGCTCGGGCCTCGATGAGTCCGCACAGGATGCCGAAGGCGAGGACCATGCCCCCGCCGCCGAAGTCCCCCACCAGGTTGAGCGGGGGGGTCGGCGGCTGTCCGGCCCGCCCGGTCATGCCCAGCACGCCGGCCAGGGAGATGTAGTTGATGTCGTGGCCGGCGGCGCCGGCCAGCGGCCCCTCCTGTCCGTAGCCGGTCATCCGCCCGTACACCAGAGCCGGGTTGCGGCCGAGGCACACGTCCGGGCCCAGCCCGAGGCGCTCCATCACCCCGGGCCGGAAGCCCTCGATGAGGGCGTCGGCCCGCTCGGCCAGGCCCAGGGCCACCGCCTTGCCCTCGGCGTGCTTCAGGTCGACGGCCACCGACCGCCGCCCCCGACCCAGCAGGAGGCCGCCGGGTGAGCCCGCCTGCTCGAGGCGGTCGACGCGGACCACGTCGGCGCCCATGTCGGCCAGCAGCATGCCGGCGAACGGCCCCGGGGCCAGGCTGGCGAACTCCACCACCCGCACGCCCCGCAGCGGCCCCTCGGAATCGGTCACCTCAATAGGTTCCGCCCAGCTTGCGGTGGTCCCACGAGACGACCTTGGTCGGGTTGACGAACACCGCTACCCGCTTGCGCCCCGAGGCGGCCACGCCCTGGCGGGCGGCGTCGTTGAGCTCCCCGAAGTACCGGGGATACAGCGCCTCTCCCACCGACACGACAGTGGCCGGGTCGGAGGACAGCTCGGCCACCCCGTTGATCTGCACCCCGCGCAGCTCCGAGTAACCCTCGCCCGCCTCGGCCATCACCGTCAGGCGGGGATCGCGCTCCAGGTTCTTCACCTTCTGGGACTTCCCGTACGTCCAGAACGCCACCCGGCCGTCGATGACCGCGTAGTACATCGCCACCAGGTGCGGGGTGCCGTCGGGGTTGAGGGTCGCCACCTGCAGGGTGTTGGGCTCCTTGAGGAAGGAGGCGATCTCCCCCTCGGACATCGAGATCTGGTCGCGGCGCTTCATGCCAGGTCAGGAGTCGAGCTTCAGGATGCGAGCGGCGTTGTCGCGCAGGAACTTGGGCCAGACGTCGTCCTTGAAGCCGACATTGGGCATCTCCGTCATGATCCGCTCGAGCGACAGCCCCATCGGGAAGTAACCGGCGTAGATCACCCGGTCCGCGCCCCGGCTGTTGGCGTAGTTGATGATGTCCTTCGGGTAGTACTTGGGGGCGAAGGCGCTGGTCGAGTAGTGGAGGTTGGGCCACTTGACCATCAGCTTCACCATCAGCTCGGTCCACGGCTCGCAACCGTGGCGGGTGACGAAGACCAGGTCGGGGAAGTCGTACATCACCTCGTCGATGAGCTCCACCTTCTGGCACGCCATCGGAAGACGGGGCCCGGGCACCCCGGCGCACACGAACACCGGCACTCCGAGCTCGACGCACTTGGCGTAGACGGGATAGGCCTTCTTGTCGTTGATCGGCACCTGGGGGCTGTAGCCGGCGGGGAACATGTGCACAGCGCGGATCCCCCATTTCTCGTAGTCGGCGACGAGCTGGCGGATGCTCTGCATCCCCAGGTTGGGGTCCGCTCCCGTGGAGGGGATGAAGCGGTCGGGGTGATCTTTGAGCGCCCGCTCCGACACCTCGCCGTGGACCCCGATCATCGCCTTCTCGATCCCCCACCGGTCCATCTCGGCCAGGGTGATCGAGAGGGGATCGTTGCTGCGGTCGATCCGCTTGTCGGGTACGTCTTTGAACATGTACTCGACGGGGAAGGCGAACTCCTCGCGGGACTGGGAGTCCTTGGTGCGCGTGGTGATGAAGCGGTACTGCTCCTTCATGTCGGCGGCGGGGAAACCGAGCATGGTGTCGATGACGCCGATGTCTGTGGGCATTCCCATGGGACGGCTCCTCTGGTCGCGACCGGCTGAATCTTGTAACCGGTTCTAGACACGGGTCAAGGGGACCTCTCGTAGAGTCCGCCCGGTGGAGCGCCCGGCCCCCGCTTCCGGACTCACCGCCCGCCAGCAGGAGCGTCGTGACCGGATCCTCGACGCCGCCCTGGAGCTGGCGTCCGAGGGCGGCTATGAGGCGGTGCAGATGCGCGACGTGGCCGCCCGGGCGTCGGTCGCCCTCGGCACGCTGTACCGCTACTTCGCCTCCAAGGACCACCTGCTCGCCGCGGCCTGGGCCCGGTGGGCCGGCCAGCTCGGCCCCCGCATCATGAGCCGACCCTTGCGGGGAGCGACCATGGCCGAGCAGGCCACCGACTTCTACCACCGGGCCACCCGGGCCTTCGAAAGGGAGCCGCGCCTCGCCTCCGCCGTCCTGCAGGCGGCGGTGTCGACCGACGCCTCTGCCGCCGAGAGCCAGGCCGAGGTGTCCGCCCTGGTGGGGCGGATCGTGATGTCGGTCATGGAGGGCCTCGACCCCGTCCGGGCCGCGGGCGTGCGCGACGTGCTCAACCACGTCTGGTACTCGAGCCTGCTGCAGTGGGTCGGAGGGCGCTACCCGGTCGGCCGGGTCTACGAGTCCCTACAGACGGCGGCCCACCTGCTGCTCGACCCACCAGCCGCCTGACGGCGGCGCCGGGCGGGCCGAACCCCCGTCCGGCAATTAACTTGGTGGATACAAGCAAACTCCGCTACCCTGCGGGCGGTGCCCCGCAGCTCCTCCGTACCCGCACGGGCCGGCTCCGGCCCGGCCGACGACGCCCGCCTCGCCGACGTCGAACGGGCCTTCACCAGGCTGATGCGCCAGGCCACCCAGCCCCGCCTCTACCGGCGGCTGGCTGCCGCCGGCGGCGTGAACCTCGACCGGGCCGCCTACGCCACCCTGGTGCGGGTGGAAGAGGCGGGCGCGGCCCGGCTGACCGACCTGGCCGAGGCCACCGGCGTCGACATCTCCACCGTCAGCCGCCAGGTGCGGGCCCTGGAGTCCCAGGGCCTGACCGAGCGCCAGTGCGACCCGGCCGACCAGCGGGCCTTCCGGATCGGGCTGACCCCCGCCGGCCGGGAGGTCGTCGACCGGGCCCGCCGGGCCCGCCGCCAGGCCATCGGGGACCTGCTGTCGGCGTGGACCGCCGAAGAGCAGGAGCGGCTGGCGACCCTGCTCGGGCGCCTGGCCGACGAGATCGCCTCCTCGGCCCACGACCTCGACCTCGAGGCGGCCCGATGAGGGCGGTGGCCGCCCGCCAGCCGCTCACCGACGCGCTGAGCGACGAAGGGGGCCTCACCCACCGGCGGATCCTCATCATCTACGGCGCCCTGATGCTCGGGATGCTCCTCGCCGCCCTCGACCAGACCATCGTGGCCACCGCCCTGCCGACGATCGTCGGCGACCTGGGCGGGCTCAACCACCTGTCGTGGGTGGTGACCGCCTATCTGGTGGCCTCGACCGTGTCGACCCCGCTGTACGGGAAGATCGGCGACCTGTACGGCCGCAAGAAGGTGTTCCAGGTCGCCATCGTCGTGTTCGTGGCCGGCTCAGCGCTCTCCGGTCTGGCCCACAGCATGATCCAGCTCATCGTCTTCCGGGGCGTCCAGGGCCTGGGCGCCGGCGGCATCATGTCGCTGGCGATGGCGATCATCGGTGACGTCGTGTCGCCCCGCCAGCGCGGCCGGTACCAGGGCTACATCATGGCGATGTTCTCCTTCGCCAGCGTGTGCGGGCCGGCCATCGGCGGCCTGCTCACCCAGCACCTGTCGTGGCGGTGGTGCTTCTACGTGAACGTGCCGCTGGGGGCGGTGGCCCTGCTGGTCACCGGCTCGGTCCTCAATCTGCCGTTCAGCAAGGTGAAGCACAGCATCGACTACCTCGGATCGGCCCTGTTGGTCTCGTTCGTCACCATGCTGCTGCTGGTGACGGTGTGGGGCGGGGTGCAGTACCCGTGGGGCTCCCCGCAGATCGTCGGGCTGGTGGTAGGCGGGCTCTGTGTCGTCGGCCTGTTCGTGGTCCAGGAGCGCCGGGCGGCCGAGCCGGTGATACCACCGAGGCTGTTCGCCAACTCGGTGTTCAACACCACCAACGTGGTGGGGTTCGTGGTGGGCATGGCCATGTTCGGCGGCACCGTCTACCTGCCCCTGTTCCTTCAGCTGGTGACCGGGGTCTCGCCGACGCTGTCGGGGGTCCTCATCCTCCCCCTCGTGGCCGGGGTCACGGTCGCCTCGGTGTCGGTCGGCCGGCTGATCTCACGCACGGGGCGCTACAAGATCTTCCCCATCGTGGGCTCGGTGCTCATGCCCCTGGGCCTGTGGCTGCTCTCGTTCATGACGTCGACCACCCCCCGGTGGCAGTCGGGCGCCTACATGCTCGTCATGGGCCTCGGCATGGGCATGATCATGCCGGTGCTGGTCGTGGCGGTGCAGAACGCCGCCGAGCAGCGCGATCTGGGCGCGGCCACCTCGGCCAACGTCTTCTTCCGGTCGATGGGCAGCGCGTTCGGCGTGGCCCTGTTCGGGACGATCATGAACCTGAGGCTGCGCTACTGGTTCCCCCGCCTCGTCCCCCACGTCCACGCCGCTGGCTTGTCGTCGGCTTCGGTGGCCTTCAGCCCCAGCGCCGTGCACCGCCTGCCCGCGCCCATCCGCGACGGGGTGGTGACCGCCTTCGCCAATTCGCTGCACTCGGTATTCCTGTGGGCGGCGCCGGTGGCGGCGATCGCCCTTCCGATCGTCCTTCTGATGCGCGAGCTGCCCCTGCGCACCGGGGCGTGGGTCCGCTCCAGCGCGGCGGCGGCCTCCGCCACCGAGACGGTCGCCATCGAGGCGACCGAGGACGGGCTCGGTCCCCTGATGCCCCAACCGGTCGCCCCCGACGATGACGGACGCCCCGCCCCGGTCACGACCGGCTGACGGAGCCGGCGACCTGCCGGAGCTGGGCGCGACCGCGGCCGCCATCCTCGAGGCCCACTGGGTGGAGGAGGGCTTCACCGCCCCCCACCCCCGGGTCTATCCCTGGCGCTGGCTGTGGGACTCGTGCTTCTGCGCCCTGGTGTGGGCCGCGCTCGGCGACGGTCGGGCCCTCACCGAGCTCGAAGCGGTGTTCCGCTGGCAGCACGGCGACGGCTTCGTCCCCCACATCGGCTACCACCGCCCCTCCCCCCACGCGTCCCTGTGGGGCCGCCCGTGGGCGTCGACCCTCACCCAGCCGCCGATGTACGGCCACGTGGTGGCCGAGCTCGCCCGTCGGGGGGTGGCCGTCCCCCGAGAGCTGGTCGAGCGGGCCGAGGCCGGGGTGCGCTGGCTGCTCGAGCACCGCCGTCGCCCGGGCGGGGCCGTGGTGATCGTCCACCCGTGGGAGTCGGGCTGCGACGACAGCCCGCACTTCGATCGGTGGTGCGGCCCGCTCCACCGCTACGAGGCCAAGGGGGACCTGGTAGAGGCGGTCCGGCTGCACAACGGCGCCGCCGTCGCCAGCTCCGCCTTCGAGGTGGCCAGCGCCGGATTCAACGCCCTGGTCGCCTTCAACGCCGACGAGCTCGGCATCGACCACGGCCTGCCGGAGCCGGCATCGCAGCCGCCGCTCACCCTCGACGACCTGCTGGTGACCCTGGCGTGGCCGGACGATGCCCTGGTGGAGCTGGCCCTCGACGACCGGGTCTTCGGTGGTCCGTTCGGGCCGGCGGGGGTGCGTCGCGACCACGCCGTCTTCGATGGGGACGGCTACTGGAGAGGAGCGGCCTGGCCCCAGCTCAGCTACCTGCTCTGGGTGGCCGCTAGCCGTCAGGGACGAGCCGACCTGGCCGGCCAGCTGGCCTCGCGGGCGGTGGCCGGCGCCCTCCGCTCGGGGTGGGCCGAGCACTGGAACCCCGACACCGGCCGGCCCGGGGGGGCCCGGCCGCACTCGTGGTCGACGGTCGTGGCGCTGATGGAGGGCCCGGCATCCGCCGCCGGTCACTCGTAGAGCAGGACCCCCCGGATGTTCCGTCCGTCGCGCATGTCCTGGTAGCCCTGGTTGATGTCGGCCAGCTCGTAGGTGCGGGTCACCATGCTGTCGAGATCGAGCTGGCCCTGGCGGTACAGCTCGAGCAGCTTGGGGATGTCGTAGCGGATGTTGGCCGAGCCGAAGATCGACCCCACCACCTGCTTCTCCATCAGCGTCATGTCGAGGAAGCTGATGTTGGCCTGGACCTCGGCCATCGGATGGATGTTGGTGACGACCACCCGGCCCCGCTTGGCCGTGATGGCAAGGATCGAGGCCATCAGGTCGCCCCGCCCCACGCCCATGGCGCAGATGACCTTGTCGCACATCCGGCCCCAGGTGACCTCCTGGATGAGCCCGAGGGCCTCCTCGACGCTCGACGCCGTGTGGGTGGCGCCGTACTTCTGGGCCTGCTCGCGCTTGAACTCCACCGGGTCGATGGCGAAGATCCGCTCGGCGCCGGCGAGGCGGGCGCCCTGGATGGCCGAGGCCCCGATGCCGCCCACTCCTATGACCGCCACGTTCTCGCCGGGGTGGACGTCGGCGGCGTAGACCGAGGATCCCCAGCCGGTGGTGACACCGCAGCCGACCAGGCACGCCTTGTCGAGGGGGATGTCCTTGTCGATCTTCACGCAGGACATCACGTTGACGACGGTGTGCCTGGCGAAGGTGCCGAGCAGCACCATGGTGTGCAGGTCGCGGCCCCGGGCGTGGTGCCGGGAGGTTCCGTCCGCCTGCAGGCCGCCGAGCAGGGCGGCGCCGTTGTCACACAGGTTCGAGTGGCCGGTGGCACAGGACGGGCACACCCCACAGGCGGGGATGAAGCCGAACACGACGTGGTCGCCCGGCTGGAGCATCGTGCAACCCGGTCCCACCTCCTCCACCACCCCGGCCCCCTCATGGCCGCCGATCAGGGGACGGGGGACCGGCAGATCACCTGTCAGGGCGTGCTCGTCGGAGTGGCACATGCCGGAGGCGGCGATGCGCACCAGCACCTCGTCGGGGTGCTTGGGCGAGTCGAGCTCGATCGTCTCGACCGACCACTCCTTCTCGTCCTCCCACAGGATGGCGGCCTCGGTCTGCACGGTGGTCCCCCTCAGAGTTCGCTACGGCGTGAGCCGGGCCCCGGCGGTTCACTGTCGGGCCGGCAGGTCACGATAGAACGCCGATCTCCTCACCGGCCTCTTCGCCCACCCCGAGATAGGCGGCCTGCACGGCGGCATTGCCCTGGATCTCCCCGGGGGTGCCCGACGCCAGCAGCTTCCCGAAGTCGAGCACGAAGATGCGCTCGCACACCTGCATGACCAGCTCCACGTCGTGCTCGACCAGAAGGACGGCGACCCCCGTGCCCGCCAGGCGGACAAGGAGCCGACCGAGGTCCTCCGACTCGGTCTCGTCCAGGCCGGAGGAAGGCTCATCGAGCAGCACCAGTCGGGGCCGCACGGCCAGAGCCCGTCCGAGCTCGACCAGGCGGGCCAGGCCGGTCGGCAGCGAGTCCACCGGAGTGTCGGCGACGGACCGGATGCCCACCAGGTCGATGATCTCCTCCGCCTCGCGGGGCGGGTCGGCTTGGCGATCCTTGGCCCAGCGCTTGCGGATCTCCGCCGCCACCAGGATGTTGTCGCGGGCGCTGAGGGACGCGAAGGTCTCGAGGCGCTGGAACGTCCGGGCCAGGCCGAGGCGGGCACGTTGATGGGCGGACAGCTGGCTCACGTCGCGGTCGTCGAAGAGCACCCGGCCGGAGTTGGGCTGCTGCAGTCCGGAGATGACGTTGAACAGGGTGGTCTTGCCCGCCCCGTTCGGGCCGATGAGTCCCACGACCGTTCCGGCCTCGACCGTGAGGCCGACATCGGTCAGCGCGGCGAGGCCACCGAAGCGGACCCCCACCCCCCGGACCTCCAGAAGCGCCATCCGGCCACCCCTCCGATCTCCTCGCATAGTTCTAGGGCGGGCGGCCGATCCCCTTCGAGCGGGCCCCCTCCACCTGTTCCGCCCAGTCGGACGGTCGCGGATCTGCCGCTTGGGGCCGTTGCCCCCCGGGGGCAGGATAAGGATCCGGTTTCATCGAAATGCCAGTACGGAACGGTCCCGGCAGATCGATGGCGGGACGGGGGAGGTTCGATCAAGGTGGCCCTGCACGGGCGGCGCCAGGCGATCCGGCGGTGGGCACCGTTGGTGGCCCTCATGCTGCTCACCAGCGCCTGTGGCCTGAGGGTGAGCAAGTCGGAGCTCCAGGCCGCCCAGCAAGGGGGTGGCGGCGGCGCCAGCGGCCAGCTCGCCCCGGGCCAGTCGGCCAGCAACGGCTCGGGCGGCAACGCCGGCGCCGCCGGCGGCGGCCCGGCCACGGCCGGCGCCACGAGCGGCGGGTCCGCGGGAGGAGCCACCGGCGCGGCCGGACCCTCCAGCTCAGGGTCGAACACTGCCGCCGCCCCGCCGGGCGGCAACGGCGGGCCCACCGACGTCGGTGTCACCGGGGACACCATCCTCGTCGGCAACGTGTCCGACCTGGGTGGGCCGGTGCCCGGCCTGTTCCAAGGGGGCCCGTACGGCACCGCCGCGTACTTCAACTACATCAACAGCCAGGGCGGCATCTTCGGGCGCAAGCTCAAGCTCATCAGCGACGACGACGGGCTGCAGTGCAGCCAGAACGAGGCCGACTACCAGGACCTCGTAGGCAAGGTGTTCGGCTTCGTCGGGTCGTGGTCGCTCGACGACAACTGTGGCGCCCAGGTCCTGTCGGGAACGCCCAACGTGCCCGACGTCAGCGAGGCGCTCAGCCCCGAGGCCCAGGCCCTCAACGGCAACATCAACGTCGCCCCCTTCGGCAAGGGGGCGACCCTCGGCCCCTTCCTCTACTGGAAGTCGAAGTACCCCACCGCCGTGGCCAAGATGGGCACCATCGTCGGCAACCAGCCCTCGGCCGTGGCCGCCTGGCACTACCAGATGGCCGCGGCCGAGTCGGTCGGCTACCACTTCGTGTACGAGGACGACTTCCCCCCCGCCCAGAACAACTTCACGCCTGACGTAATCAAGATGAAGGCCGAGGGCGTGCAGGGCGTGTACATCATCTCGGTCAACGCCCCCGACATGGCCGAGTTCTCCATGGCCGCCGCCCAGCAGAACTGGCATCCGCAGTTCATCGCCAGCGGCATCTCCTACTTCGGCAACTACATCCAGGAGTCCGGGGGGCCCCAGAGCGTCGAGGGCCAGTACATCAACGCGGCCAACGCCCGCTTCCTGGGGGAGGACGCCGGCGCCATCCCCGAGGTGGCCCTGTTCGACAAGTGGATGCAGCAGTCGTACCCCAACTTCCCGATGGACCAGTTCGCCGCCAACGCCTGGGCCAACGCCGCCCTTTTCGTGCAGATGCTGAGACAGGTCGGGCCCCACCTGACCAGGGCCGCGGTCGTTAACGCCCTCAAACAGGTCCACTCCTTCAACGACAACGGGATGGTCACGCCCGCCGACCCCGCGGCAAAGAACCCGTCCAACTGCTACCTGCTCATGGTCATCCACGGGGGCCAGTACCAACGCCTCGAGGACCCACCCGCCGGCTTCCGCTGCGACGCCCCGTACTTCAAGGAGAGCTGACCCGTGCACGGGGCGTTCCTCTCCTACCTGGTCGTCGGCATCGTCATCGGCTGCCTATACGCCCTCACCGCCTCCGGGCTGGTCGTCACCTACACCACCTCGGGCATCTTCAACTTCGCCCACGGCGCCATCGGCATGTTCATGGCCTTCACCTACTGGCAGCTGGCGGTGGGGTGGCACGTGCCGGTGCCGATCGCCCTGCTGTTGACCCTGTTCGTGCTGGCCCCGCTGATGGGCGCCTTGGTGGAGCGGATCTTCATCCGCCCGCTCTACGGCGCGTCCCTCGGCGTCACCCTGGTGGTCACCCTCGGCCTGCTGCTGCTGCTGCTCGGCGTGGCCAACGCGGTGTGGTCCCCGACGGTGACCCGCAACCTGCCCCCGATCCTGATGGGGCACCAGGTGACGATCTTCGGGGTGGTGGTCAGCTTCTACCAGCTGATGGTGCTGGTCGTGTCCGTCGCCGTCGCCGTCGTGCTGCGGGTGCTGTTCACCCGCACCCGGGTCGGGATAACCATGCGGGCCGTGGTCGACGACCGCGAGCTGACCGCCATGGCCGGCACCAGCCCCCACCGCACCGCCCAGCTGAGCTGGGCCCTCGGCGCGTCGATGGCCGCCCTGGCCGGCATCCTCATCGCCCCTCTCGAGCACCTCGACCAGCTCAACCTGACGCTGCTGGTCGTCACCGGCTACGCCGCCGCCGTCGTGGGCCGCCTCCGCAGCGTCCCTCTCACCGTGCTCGGGGCCATGCTGCTCGGGCTCCTGAACTCCTACGCGGTGGGCTACCTGCCGAGCAACTGGCTGTCGGACCTCCAGCCCGTCCTTCCGATGGCCGTTCTGTTCATCATGCTGCTCGTGATGCGCCCCGGCCGCCTGGCCGCCGGCCGGGTGACCGGACGCATCACCGCCCGCATCCCCTCGGCCCAGCAGAGCCTTCTGGCCTCAGCCCTGTTCGTGGCCGCCGCCGTGGTGGCGTCCAGGCTGCTGTCCCCGTCCAACCTGATCACGGCCGGAGCCGGCCTGGTGATCGGGCTCATCGCCCTCTCGTTGGTCCTCCTCACCGGGTTCTCCGGCCAGGTCTCGCTGTGCCAGATGACCTTCGCCGGGGCGGGGGCCTTCGTCATGGGCAAGACGTTCGGCGGGTCGTCGATCTTCGGGCTCGTCCTCGCCGTCATCGTGCCGGCGGCCGTCGGCGGCCTCCTGGCGGCAGCCGTGCTCCGGCTGCGTGGCCTCTACCTCGCCCTGGCCACCCTGGCCTTCGCCTACGCCGCCGACTCTCTCTTCTTCAACCACTTCCTCGGCTTCGGCGGCATCCTGAAGGTCGGCCGGGTGCGGATCGGCCTGCCCACGACCCAGCGGGGCTATTTCGTGCTCATCGCCGTGGTGTTCGCCGCGGTGGCGGCCGGGCTAATGGCCCTGCGCCGGGGACCGGTCGGCCGGCTCCTTGCCGCCATGAACGACTCAGAGGTTGCCTGCGCGTCCGTCGGGCTGAACATCACCTGGGTCAAGATCCTCGTGTTCACCCTGTCCGCCGGCATCGCCGGCCTCGGGGGCGCCTTCTACGGCGGGTGGCAGCACGAGGTCGGGCCCAACGACTTCTACTTCCTGTTCAGCCTGATCCTGCTGTTGCTCATCACCATCGCCGGCATCGACACCGTCACCGGTGCGTTCGCGGCGGCGATCTTCTACGCCCTGCAGCCCCAGATCGCCCGCTGGGTGCCGATCGTGTCGATCAACTACATCCTGGTCGGGGTGGGCGCAGCCATGCTCGGGCGCAACACCGGTGGGGTGATCGGCCAGATGTCGGCCCAGCGCGAATGGCTGCGGGCCCGCTTGGGGCGGGGACCGACGACCGAACCGTTGGCCGTCCTGGACGACGGGAGGGACGTTGCCGGCGCCCTCAGCTGAGGTGATGACCGCGTCCGCCGGCCCCGGCCGCGCACCGGTGGTGGAGATGTTCGACGTCCACGCCGGGTACGGCAAGGTGGCCGTGCTCCGGGGGGTCAACCTGACCGTTCCCCGGGGCTCGGTGTTCGCCCTGCTCGGGCCCAACGGCGCCGGCAAGTCGACCCTGCTCAAGGTGGCCGGCGGCCGCCTGGTCCCCACCAGCGGGTGCGTCCACGTCGCCGGCCGCCACGTGAACGGCACCCCGCCCGAGACCTTCGCCCGGGCGGGGGTGTGCAGCATCCCGGACCAGGGGGTGTTCCCCAACCTCACCGTGGCCGAGAACATCAGGGTGTTCACCCACGCCGGCGGGGTCTCCGCCTCCGCCGCCGAGGAGCGGGCCTTCTCGCGGTTCCCCCGGCTGGCCGAGCGTCGCCGGCAGCTGGCCGGCACCCTCTCCGGGGGGGAGCGGCAGATGCTGGCCATGGCCCGGGCCTTCGTGAACGACCCGGCGGTCCTGCTCCTCGACGAGATCTCGATGGGGCTGGCCCCGATGATCGTGGCCCAGCTGTACGAGGTCGTCGGCGGGCTGGCCGACGAGGGGATCACCGTCGTGCTGGTCGAGCAGTTCGCCCAGGCCGCCCTGCGGGTGGCCACGTACGCGGCCATCATGAAGCAGGGCAGGATCGAGCGGGTCGGCGAGCCCGGTGACATCCGCGACGAGCTTGCCGGCGCCTACCTGGGAGGCCATCAATGAGAGCCACGAGAAGCACGGTGCGAGCGGCGGCGGCGACGGCCGTGCTGGGGGCGGCGCTGCTGGCCGGGGCGGGGCCGGCAGGAGCGGATGCCGCTACCCAGCTGTCGACCTTTACCGCCATGGCCCAGGCGCCCCTGTTCCAGATGACCGAGGACGAGCCCACCGCCAACTTCCACCCGGAGGGTGAAGGCGAGCTGGTCCACAGCCTGGCGACCCTCGACAACACCAGTGGCTACGCCCTGGCCGCCCCGTTCTGGCCGGGCCCGGCCGCCGCCAACGCCGGCTCGCTGGCCATCCTCCTGGGCGCCCCGCCCCAGGTGGGTTTCGTCAAGGATCCGGTGCGGGCCGAGGCGACCAGCGCGGGCCCGACCCAGTCGTCGGTTGACACGCCGACGTCCAAGATGGACGCCAGCGCCAGCTCCAACGCGGCGTCGTCGGAGACGACCGTCGCCGCGGCCGGCGACCCGTCCGTCGTGGACTTCACCTCGGCGGACTCGCGCAGCAACATCACGGTCAACACCGCCGGCACCGCGGTCACGTCCAAGGCGTCGGGCACCGCCCACGACATCACCGTCGCCGGAGGGCTGGTGAAGATCGGCGGGGTGGTGTCGTCGGCCGAGGCCACCACCGGGCAGAAGCCGTCGGGCGCCACCACCTTCTCCGACGTGACCATCGCCGGCCAGCGGGCGTGGATCGACGGCTCGGGGATCCACATCGGATCACCGGGCGCCCTGGCCAACCCGCTCACCACCGACCAGGTCAACAAGGCCCTGGCGGGGGCGGGCATGGAGATGTTCCTGGTCAGGCCCCACACCATCGTGGAGGGCCAGAAGAGCCAGTACTACGCCGGGGCCCTCGTCTTCTACTGGTACCCGCCGGACAACAACCACTACAACAGCTTCACCTTGACCGTCGGCGGAGCGTCGGTGGCCGTGGGCGCCGGCACCGGCGGGTCGGGGCTAGGCCTCTCGGTCGGGGGCGCCTCCCCGTCGCTGCCCGGTCCCACCGGCGGGGGCGACATCGCCGCCGCCCTGCCGCCCGCCTCCTCCCTGCCGGCGGCGGCCGCCGCCGCCCTGGGGGTGCCGGCGGCCCCCGCTCCGACCAGCCAGGCGGGGGCCGGCGTGCCCAGCTCCTTCACCGGTCCGCTCGGAATCGGCGCCGGCTGGATCCTTCTCATCGTCCTGGCCGCCGCGGTGGGGGCGGTGGCCCTACCCCGGCTGCCGACGCTGCTGTCCGCCGCCAGCGCGGCGGCCTGCGAGCGCGAACGAAGAGGTGAACCGTGAACCTGACCTTGCGGAGATCACCCGCCAGCGCGGTGGTCGTGGCCGGCGGTGACGGGACATCGCCTCCGCCGCCGGTCACCAGCGGTCAGACGGTCGAGGCCCGCGAGCGCCGGCTGGTCCGCACCCTGGACTCGGCCCGGGGCCGGCTGCGGCTGGCCGGGGACAGCACCCTGGTGGCGGCGGGGGGAGCGCTGGTCGTGGCCGGGGTCTTCGCCGTGCTGGCCGGATGGGCGGGCGCCTCTCACACCACGCTGGTCGCCGGCCAGATCCCCTACCTGATCTCGGGCGGCCTGCTGGGCCTGGGGATGATCTTTCTCGGCGGCTTCCTCTACTTCGCCTACTGGATGGCGGTGGTGGCTCGTAACAGCGCCCGGCGTGAGGAAGAGGCCCGGGCCGAGACCAACAAGCTCCTCGCCGCCGTGGAGGAGACCAACCGCCACCTGATGGCGCTGCTGGAGCGGTCGGCCGGTCCGGCCCGGGCCCGCTCGGGCACCATCGACCTGTCCGCTCCGGCGGGCCTGGTCGCCACGGCCAACGGGTCGATGTTCCACCGACCCGACTGCCCGGCCGTGGCCGGACGACCCAACCTGCGGGCCGTCGACCCGACCGCCGAGCCCGACCTGTCCCCCTGTGGCATCTGCGACCCGCTCGAGGAGCGGGCCGGCGACTCCTAGGCGCCTAGCGCGGTTCCGGCGGCGGCGGCCCCGGCGGCCCGGCCGAAGAAGGTCCCCTCCCCGAGGGAGATGCCGCTCACGTAACCCCACGCCGGTATCCCCGAGGCCGTGCGTCCGGCGGCGTACAGGCCGGGGATCGCCTCGCCGTCGAGGTCGAGCACGGCGCCGTCGACGCCGGTGTGCAGGCCCCCGAGGGTGAACACGCCGAACAACCCCTTGCGGAGGTCCACCGCGCCGAACGGCGGGCGCAGCGGCTTCAGCCACCGGCGATTCTTGTGGAACAGCGGATCCTCGCCCGCCTCGGCGTGCCGGTTGTACAGCTCGACCGTCGCCCGCAGGGACCCGGCCGGCAGGCCCATGTCCGACTCGAGCTCCTCGAGCGTCTCGGCGGCCCAGGTGATCTTCAGCCACGAAGGGTTGGCCTCGTGGATCTCCTCGTCCAGCACCAGGTACACCTGCTTGTCCTGTCGGAACAGGGCGACCTGGCCGGAGCGGCCGTGGTACACGTCCTCGTTGATGAAGCGCTGGCCCTGGGAGTTGACGAGCAGCGACGGCATCAACACGTTCGGGGGCGCCGGGTTGGAGACCTCGGCCGCGTCCATGTGGCGCACGGCGGCGCCGAGGGCCTGGGCCATGCGGATGGCCCGCCCGTCGTCGGTGTCGGTGCCCACCTTGTAGCAGGCGTCGTCGACCAGCCAGGGGGCGTGCTGGGTGAGCATCCGGTCGTTGGCCACGAATCCGCCGCCGGCGAGGATCACCCCGCCCCGGGCCCGCACGCGCACCTCGTCCCCGAAGCGGCGAGCGACCAGCCCGACCACCCGGCCGTCATCGGCGACGACGAGGCGCTCGGCGACGGTGTCGGTGCGCACCCGGGCCGGGCTGCGGTCCACCGCCTCCAGCAGGACCTTCATCAGGAGCACGCCGGAGCGGCCCTCGGTACGGGGGTAGTGGCCGCGGGGCGCGGGGCGGGCGATCTCGCAGAACGGCCACGCCTCCTCCCCGCCGGAGAACATCAGGCCGTCGTCGGTGAGCACCTCGTAGACGGGTTCGGCGTAGAAGGTGTCGTGCCACCGCACCCCCTGGTCGGCCAGCCAGTGGAAGTGATCGACGCTGCCCTCGCTGTAGAGGGCGATCTTGGCCTCGTCGGCGTCGGGGCCGCAGGCCGCCACCAGGAACCGGCGCATGTCCTCGGCGCTGTCCTCGAAGCCGCAGGCCCGCTGCACCGGTGTGCCGCCGCCGAGGTAGATGACGCCCCCCGACTGGGCCGAGGTGCCGCCGCCGGCGCTTGACCGCTCGAGGCCGATGACCTCGGCTCCGGCCTCGCAGGCGCCGAGCACGGCTGACGCCCCGGCACAGCCGAGGCCGACGACGACCACGTCGGCCTCGTCGTCCCACGATCCGACCCGGCTGGCGGACAGCGGCGCCACGTCCATCGCCGGCAGTGTGGTCGAGGGCGGACCGGCGGTCGAGCCGCCCTCATGTGGCCGGTCCGCCCAGCGGGACCGGCGGGGGGTACTCGGCTAGCGGCCGATGGGAGCGGCGGGCACCTCGGCCCGGCGCCGGCCGGCGTGCACGAACGCCAGGAAGTCGGCCGCCCCCTGCACGACGTGGGCGGTGCGAACCGAATGGAAGACCTCGAAGGCGTGCTGGGCGCCCGGCAACTCGACGTAGACCACCGGCGAGGTGCACACCCCACGAAGGGCGGCGCAGAAGGCCCGGGCCTCGCCCACCGGCACCAGGGTGTCGTTGGCCCCCTGGACGACCATGAAGGGCGGGGCCCCCTCGTGCACCTGGTCGATCGGGGACGCCCGGCGATAGGCCTCCGGATCGGCCGCCAGCGAGGTCCTCATGACCAGTCGCTCGAGAAACCGCCCGAAGCCGTGTCGCCACAGCCCGTCGCGGTTGGTGAAGTCGTAGATGCCGTAGAAGGGCAGGCAGGCGGCGACGCTGGTGTCGGCCGCCTCGAAGCCGGGCTGGTAGGACGGGTCCCCCGCCGTCAACCCGACCAGGGCGGCCAGGTGGCCGCCGGCGGATCCGCCGCTGACGGCGACGAACGTCGGGTCACCTCCGTAGCCGGCGATGTTCTCCTTCACCCAGGCCAGCGCCCGCTTGCAGTCGATGAGGTGGTCGGGGAAGCGGGCTCGAGGGCTGAGCCGGTAGTTGATCGTCACGCACACCCAGCCCCGGCTGGCCAGGTGGTGGATCATGGGCAGGCCCTGCTCGCGCTTGTCGCCCATCATCCAGGCGCCGCCGTGGATGTAGAGGAGTACTGGGGCGTTGTGCAGCGGGCGACGCGGTCGGTACAGGTCGAGTCGGTGGGAGCGGGCGCCGTCGCCGGCGTAGTCGATGGAGCGGATCTTCTCCACGTCGCGGTGGCGCAGCAGCAGCGGCAGGGCGATCCGCACCCGGTCGATGACCGGCATGTCCTCGCTGGTCACGTCGCCGAGGTGCTGGCGGAAGTCGTCGCCCAGGCCGGTTCGTAGGGCGTCGTCGACGACCGTGGACGCCCGGGACGCCTGAACGGCCAGGCCGACCAGGCCGGCCCAGGAGACGGCGGTGACGGCGAGGGCGGCCCAGCCGGGCCCGCCCCGCAGGGCGCCCTCGTCGATGAAAACAGCCGCCGCCACCGCCTGCCAGACCAGATGGTGAACCGGCAGCTCCGAGGTGAGCCAGCCGGCGAAGAAGGAGGGCACGGCCACGGGCTCGAGGCGCAGGGGGCGATAGGCGTTGACCGTGAAGGCCAGCCCTACCACGCAGACCGCCAGGAAGATCCAGCTCAGCACGGCCACTACTTTCCCCCACCAGCCCTCCGGGGAAAAGTTGAGGCGCCCGGGGCTGCTGATGGCGGTGGTCCGGTGGCGGTAGCTTGTCAGCAGGAGATCCTCGCCGCCCATGCTCTTGGACAACATCCACTCCCCCGCCGACCTGCGTTCCCTCCAACCCGAAGAATTGGAGCGCCTGGCCGCCGAGATCCGGGCCTTCATCGTCCAGACGGTCACCGTCACCGGGGGGCACCTCGGTTCGAACCTGGGGGCGGTGGAGCTGACCCTGGCGGTCCACCGGGTGTTCTCCTCCCCCCACGACGTGGTCCTGTGGGACACCGGGCACCAGGCCTACGTGCACAAGCTGGTGACGGGCCGCTACGGCCAGTTCGCCTCCCTCCGCCAGGAGGGAGGGCTGTCGGGCTACCCGTCGCGCCGTGAGTCGGAGCACGACTGGGTCGAGAACAGTCACGCCTCCACCATCCTCAGCTACGCCCACGGGTTGGCCACCGCCTTGTCCCTGGGCTCGGGCCCGGAGCGGGGCGACGACGACCCGGCTTCGCGCCGGGTGGTGGCCGTGGTGGGCGACGGCGCCCTCACCGGGGGGATGGCCTACGAGGCGCTCAACAACCTCGGCCATTCGGGTCGGAGGGTGGTGATCGTCCTCAACGACAACGGCCGCTCATACGCCCCGACCGTGTCCAAGCTGTCGGAGAGCCTGACCCGCCTGCGACTCAACCCGTCGTACATGCACGCCCGCGAGCGCATGGGCCGGCTGCGCGACGTGCCGGGCGTCGGCGCCCTCGCCGCCTCCGGTTGGCAGGGGATCAAGGCGGCCATGCGCGAGCTCATCGCTCCGCACGTCTTCTTCGAGGCCCTCGGCGTCCGCTACACGGGGCCGATCGACGGCCACGACATCGCCGGCATGGAGCGGGCGCTGGCCCATGCCGCCGAGTACGACGGGCCGATCGTCGTGCACGTGCTGACCCAGAAGGGGCGCGGGTACCCGCCGGCCGAGGAGGACGAGATCCAGTGCCTCCATGACTTCAAGGTGCCGGCCGGCACCGCCAACCAGCACGTGCCCGCCGAGTACAAGGACGCCTTCACCACCGCCCTCCTCGCCGAGGCCGAGCGCGACCCGCGCTTGGTGGCGATCACCGCGGCGATGCCGGGCCCGACCGGCCTGCTGCCCTTCCAGGCCCGCTTCCCGGAGCGCTTCTTCGACGTCGGCATCGCCGAGCAGCACGCCGTCACCGCCGCCGCCGGCATGGCCATGGGTGGGCTGCGCCCCGTCGTGGCCATCTATTCGACGTTCTTCACCCGGGCTTTCGACCAGGCCAACCTGGACGTGGGTCTGCACCGCCTGCCGGTCGTGTTCGTCCTCGACCGGGCCGGCATCACCGGCGAGGACGGGGCCAGCCACCACGGGGTGCTCGACCTCGCCCTGTGCCTGAAGATCCCCGGCATGACCGTGTTCGCCCCCTCCTGCGCCCAGGAGGTTCCGGTGATGCTGGCCGAGGCCTTGCGGCTGCCGGGCCCGTCGGTTCTGCGCTGGCCCAAGGGACCCGCCCGCCAGCTCCCCGCCGGCCAGGTCGGCTCGGGGTTGTCGGCCCGTCGGCTGCGCACCGGTCCGGACCTGTGCATCCTCGCCGTGGGCAAGCTGGTGGAGGCGGCCGAGGAGGCCGCCGGCAAGCTGGCCGCCGAGGGGATCGAGGCGACCGTCTGGGACGTGCGGGTCGTCGCTCCCCTCGACCCGGAGATGCTCGACGACGCCGGAGCCCACCCGCTGGTCGTGACGGTGGAGGACGGCGTCGCCGTCGGCGGGGCGGGCAGCCACGTGGCCGCCGCCCTGGCCGCCCGTCAGCCGGGGCGCCGGCCGCCGGTGGTCAGCCTGGGTACGCCCCTCGAATATCTGGCCCACGGCAAGGCGCCGTCGATCCTGTCGCGCCTCGCGCTCGACGGCCCCGGCATCGCCGAGTCCATCCGGTCGGCGTTGGCGGCGGCCGAGGCGCCGGCGGTCAGCCTGGAAGCCGACTGACCGCCGCCCGCAGCGTCTCGTCGACCACCGCCATCCGGTCCGGGCCCCACGGCAGGGGGAAGACGATCGGCACCTCGACCCCGGCATCGACGTAGGCCCGCACGGTGTCGGCCACGTGCCCGGCGTCGCCCATCACGTCGATGCCGTCGACCATCTCGTCGGACACCGCCGCCACCGCCCCCTCGCGGTCACCGGCGGCGTGGCGCTCGCGCACCGCCTTGACCGCGTCGGCGTAGCCGGCCCGTTCGAAGTTGCGGGCGTAGGAGTCCACCGTGGCGTAGGAGAACAGGTCGCGTCGGGCCAGCTCGATGCCGTCGGACCGCTCGCACACCCCGGCGTGCACGTAGCAGTAGATGGTGGCGTCGCCGCCCTTGCGCACCTGCTCGACCGACCAGGGCACGTGGGAGGCCGGCAGGTAGTTCAACAGGACACCGTCGGCCAGCTCGCCGGCCAGGCGCAGCATGCCGGCGTTGAGGGCGCCCAGCACGATCCGGGGCCGGCGCTCACCCAGGCGGACACCGAGCCGGAAGCGCGACACCCGGTAGAACTCGCCCTCGAAGCTGACCGACTCCCCCGACAGGCATTGGCGCAGAAGGGTGATGAACTCGCGCACCTGGGCGAGGGGCCGGTCGCGGTAGCCGGCCCCGTGCCATCGTCCGGCCACCACCGGCGAGGAGATCCCCACCCCCACCATCACGTCGCGGTCGGGGGCCAACGCCTGCAGGGTGGCCGCGGCCATGGCCAGCAGCGGCGGGGTCCTCAGCTGCAGGGCCAGCACGCCGGTGCCGAGCGAAAGGGACGGGGCCGCCACCGAGACGGCGCCCAGGGTGGAGAACGCCTCGGGCCCGGTCACCTCGGCCGTCCAGAACGAGCGGTAGCCGAGCTCCTCGGCCCGGCGGGCCACGTCGACGGCGGCCGCCGGGCCCAGGGCCTGGAGGGAAGCGAAGGTCACACCCACGGTTCGAGCGGTCACGCCGGCACCGTATAGGTTCCTCGCCCGCCGAACCCACCGTCCCCCGGAGGCGACGATGCGTCCGACCCCCTCAAAGCTCCGTGCGATGGCGGCCGCGTGCGGCCTGGCCCTGGCGGCGGCCCCGCTGGCCTGGCCCGGGCCGCGCCTGCCCGCGGCCCGGGCCCAGTCGGGCACGGAGAACACCGCTCCCCCGTCCACCTACTGGCTGGTGGGGTCGGACGGCTCTGTCACCGCCTTCGGGTCGGCGGCCAACGACGGCTCGCTCGCCGGCAAGAAGCTCAACCAGCCCATCGTCGGAATGGCCGGGCTGCCCACCGCCCCCGGTTACTGGCTGGTCGCTCGCGACGGCGGCATCTTCACCTTCGGAAAGGCGGGGTACTACGGCTCCACCGGAGCCATGAAGCTCAACCAGCCGATCGTCGGCATGGCCGCCACCCCCGACGGGGCCGGCTACTGGCTGGTGGCCTCCGACGGCGGCATCTTCACCTTCGGCGACGCCACCTTCCACGGCTCCACCGGCGC